>JAYUXE010000402.1:0-2051 GCA_043753165.1 Archangiaceae bacterium
CTGAAGACACCGTCGTGGGATGACCTGCGAATTCTGCTCGCAGTCCACCGGCACCAGAGCTTCCTCGCCGCCGGCAAATCACTCGGACTCGCGGCCAGGGCCGAATCGCGACCAGCGGCCCGGCAAGGTGCGGCGCCGCGCTGTTCATCTGATCGATGAGCATGCGCGGTTCGGCGGTGCCCAGCTTGCCGAGGTCGCTCGACAGCCTGGTGCGACTCATCGCCCAGAGTGTGAACGTGAGCAGGAAGCGCGGCAGCTTCGCGAGCGCGCCAAACAGTGCAGGCGTGGGTGAGTGGCCGAGCGAACCAACGATGTCGAAGCCGGCGACGAAGGCGGCGGCATGGGTCGAGGCTTCGGCCCATGTGGCGCTGCCGCGGGCGGCGCTGATGACGCCGATTCCCATCATCAAAGCGACCAACGCGGCATGCGTCCGCAGCCACGCCTGCATGTCGGGCTCGACCGCGGTAACGAGGACGAGGTCGTACGGAACGGACGTGTCGAGCGCGCTGGTCACCGACACCGCCGCACGCCCGCCATCGTCGCGCACGATCGCTCTTTCCTTCTCGAGCCAGGCCAGCCGCACATCCGCGTCAACCCGTTGTGCAAAATCGAAAAGCGCCCACGAATTACGGCCCGCGGAGGATGAAGCCCTTCGACCCGACGGCCCACGCGCCACCCTTTGGGCTGCGCCACATCGCGCCGATTCCAATGCGCGTGTCGTCGGTGCGGCCGGTGCCGCAGGCGGGCTGCCAGCGGGTGCCGTCGAAGTGGATCACGATCCCCTCGCTGCTGGTGAGCCAGACGTCGGTGTTGCTGGTGCCCCAGACGGTTTGAACGATGGCTCCGACGACGGGGATTTTTTCGAGAGGCTTCCCGGCGCTGGTGCGATGGAGGACGTGGGTCTCTGCGGCGATCCAATACTCGCCGCCGATGCCCCAGACGCCTTGCAGGTACATGTCGGTGCCACTCGATTCAGTGCGCAGCTCGGTGCCGTCCCAGTGCGCGAGCTGGCCTTTGCCGCCAACGAGCAGCGCGTCGTTGGGTTGGTTGCTCGAGACCTCGAAGAAGGTTTCGGTACCGGCGGTGAAAGTCTTCCAGACCATTCCGTTCCAATGCAGCGCGCGGCCGTTGTCGCCGACGGCCCAGACGTCATTGGGGCCGCTGCCGCCGATGCCGTAGAAGCACTCATTCCATTTCCAATCGCTGGTGCCGCTGTTCACCTTCGACCACTCGGTGCCGTCCCACCGGATGATCGTGCCGGCACAGCCCGCCGCCCAGACGTCGTTGGGCCCCGAGCCCCAGATGCCCTCGAGCGTGGTCGTCGTGGGGCTGGGAACCTTCTTCCAGGCGTCGCCTTGCCACCGCAGGATTCCGCCACCCACCGCCCAGACGTCATCGGGCCCGCTGCCCCAGATCGCGTCGAGGAACAGATCGGGGTCCATGGCCACCCGCGTCCACGGTTCGTCGGGCCGGTAGCACTTCTCGTCGACCGGGTCGAAACGCCCGCACGCCGTGAGGACAGTGAGCAAAACCAGCGACGCGGTTCTCATGGCACGAGCGAGAGCAATCGCCGTACCGTTCGCAACCGTTCGCAACCGTTCGAGACTGCGAATGCGCTGCGCAGCAACCCGCGCAGCCCTCGTTTCGATCGACCCGGACCTCAGAGATGGCGACCGTTTGGCGCAGCACTAAAAGCCGCGAAAATTCCACGCGACGTGGCCCTTCTCCCTGAACTTGAACTTCCAGGGACAAACCATGCTCCGCCAATCGTTGTTCTCCGCCTTCCTGCTTCTTTTCGCCTGTGGTCTTTCGAATGCGGAGCTGGACTCACCGGATGACGCCGCCACGGAAGATGCGCAAACGCTGTCTTTGTCATGCGTGCTGGGCAGCTCGTGCCCTGCGGTGATGCCGGTGTTCGCGGCGGTTGCGACGAAAATTGGGCCTTCGGCGAGGACCTCGAACAACAAGTATTGGTTTCCTTCCGCCCCTGCGGTTCTCAACGTTCCTCGCACCGCGCTCACCAAGACGCTGAGCGGGCTCGGCCTCGAGCG
>JAYUXE010000403.1:0-5029 GCA_043753165.1 Archangiaceae bacterium
TGGATGAAGACCCGCGCGCCTTCTTCTTCAAGTTCGAGAACGTCAGCCGCGAGGCGTGGACGGGGCAAAAGCTCGACGTCACCAACTGGCGCGACGAAGTGAGCTTCGTTTCGTGGACGGTGGACCTGATGGACATGCTCTCGTTCATGATGGCCTTCGTGATGCTCGCGATCGTCGGCGTCGGGATCATGATCGTGATGTGGATCTCGATTCGTGAGCGCACCCGCGAGATTGGCACCCTTCGCGCGATCGGCATGCAGCGAATCCGCGTGCTGGCGATGTTCCTCACCGAAGGCTTCCTGCTCGGCGCGATCAGCTCGCTGGCGGGCTGCATCGTCGGCGTCGTCCTTTCTGCGATCATCAACGGCGCCAGCGTCGCGCTGCCGTTGGAAGTTCAGCTGATCATGATGTCCGACCGCTTGATCATCATTCCCACCGCGCAGTGGGCGTTGACCGCGATCGCCTTCATCACCCTGGCCGTCACGTCGATCTCGCTCATCCCCTCGTTCATCGCAGCGCGGCTCAAGCCGGTCACGGCGATGTCGCACGTCGGCTGATATGAAGCGGCCCATGCGCCTTCTTGCCGGGCTTCTCGTTGTGCTCGCCGTCGGCTGTGGCCCCGGCAACCCGATGGTCGGCACCTGGCGCTACGAAACGCAGGCGCAGTCGCGCGACGGAGGCACGAAGCCGGTGACGCTGGACCTCGTGCTCGCTTCGACGGCCTCGGCCGATCTGCTCGTCTGGCGCGTCGGCGGGGGCTGCAACGTGCCAATGCCGGTGACAGGCAAGGTCGCGCAGATGACCACGGTGCCTCCGCTGTGCCCGATGACGTTGGGCGCCGAGATTCCGCTGCTCGCTGAATCAGGCACCACGCTGAAGACCAACGATCAACTGCAGGTGAACGGCGCCCGCTTCGAGCTCGGCGACGACGGCAAGCTCGCCGGCAGCTTCGACTACAAGATGTTCACCAACCTCTCGAACGCGGCGGTCGGCCCCGTCATCCGCTTCGCGTCCGTGGCTGGCAAGCACGGCACCCGCGTCCGATAGTCACAGCGGGTGCTGCTGAAGGTGTTGCACCAGGTAGTCGCGAAAGGCCGTCACCTTCCGCGGCACGTGCTGCGCAGGCGGGTGAAGCAGGTACAGCGCGCCCTGCTTTCCTTCGATCTTTGGCAGCACGCGCACCAGGGTTCCGTTCGCCACGTCCTGCTGCGCGAGAAAGGCCGGCATCGCCCCCAGCCCGACGCCTGCCCGCACCGTGCGGTGCACGAACATCATGTCGTCGCCCGTCACCCGCGGCTTCCGCTTCAACACGCCCAGCGGCGGCGGCAGCTTGAAGCCACGAAACATCACCCACGCGTGATCCATCGCGTCGGCCGCCGTTCGCGGAGTTCCCGCCCGCGCCAGGTACGTCGGCGACGCGAACACCTGAAACGAAACGACTGACACGCGCCTTGCGACCAGCGACGAGTCTTGAAGCTTCGTCCCCGCGCGCAACGCCACGTCGAAGCCTTCGCCCACGAGATCCACGGTGCGGTTGGTGAGGCGCGCGTCGACGTTCACCGCCGGGAAGCGCAGCGCGAAGCCGGCCAACACCGCCGGCAACACGATCGCTCCGATGTCGCCCGGAGCCGTCAGCTTCAATTCGCCCGACGGCTCTTCTTCCCGTTCGGGCAGCGACCCCAGCGCGTCTTCCAGCGCAATCAGCTGCGGGCGCACCTTCGACAGCAGCGCCGTGCCCGCAGTCGTCAGCGCCACACTGCGCGTCGTCCGGTTGAACAGCTGAACGCCCAGCTCGCGTTCCAGCGCCGCCACGCTGCGGCTCACCGAAGATCGGCGCACGCCCAGCTTCTTCGCCGCCGCCGAAAAGCTCGCCGCCTCGGCCACCTGCTGAAACACCGAAATGAGGTTCAAATCCATTGGTGCATTATACGCACCAGAGTCTCTTCGCGACAGCAGGTGGTAACAGCTGCGCATCATCGTCATATTGGTCGGACGATGGACGAAAACAGAATGGATCGACGCGATGTGATGGTGGCTGGCGCGGCGGTGCTGGCGAACGGCGGCGCGAGAAAGCGAATGCCCACCCTCTACCTGCCGCACGGTGGCGGCCCCTGCTTCTTCATGCCCGACGGGACGATGGGCCCGAAGGGGATGTGGACGCCGATGGCCAACTACCTCAAGGGCATCAACGCGCAACTGCCAGCGACGCCCAGCGCGCTGCTCGTCGTCTCGGCCCACTGGGAAGAAGAAGTGCCGACCGTCTTGGCTTCCGCGCAGCCTCCGCTGCTCTACGACTACGACGGGTTTCCGCCTGAGACGTACGCGCTGAAGTGGGACGCTGCGGGTTCGCCGCTGCTCGCGACCAGGGTTCAGAACCTGCTGGGCGCGGCCGGCATCGCGAGCGCCACCGACGGCCGCCGCGGCTTCGACCACGGCGTCTTCATTCCCTTGAAGCTCGCCTACCCTGCGGCGTCGGTTCCGACGGTGCAGCTGTCGTTGAAAGCGGGCCTCGACCCGGTGGCGCATCTGGCGATCGGGCGTGCGCTGGCGTCGCTGCGCGATGAAGGCGTGCTGATCGTCGGCAGCGGCATGAGCTACCACAACATGCGCGGCTTCAATTCTCAGGTGGCCGGCGCCGAGTCGCAGCGCTTCGACGCGTGGCTGCAAGAGACGGCCGGCGCCGAGCAGGCGACGCGCGATGGGCGTTTGACGAAGTGGGCGACGGCTCCGGCGGCGCGGGCGTGTCACCCGCGCGAAGAGCACCTGCTTCCGTTGATGGTCGCTGCCGCAGCGGCCGGAGCTGACCGCGGAAAAGTCGTCTTCAGCGGCCAGGTGATGGGCGTCGCGGTGTCAGCGCTGCAGTTCGGCTGATTCTCAGCGATTCAGGATCACCGATCGCACGAACGCTCTCGGGTGCCGGGCGTAGCTGCTGAGCCGGTTCACCCAATCGATTGCCGACGGTTTCCAGTCATCGGCGTCGACCACCGCATCGACCGACGGGTGGCGTTCGGCCCACGCGCGCCATTCGTCTGCTTCTTCCCGGGGCATCGCGCGCGACGCCTGCTGCGATCGCAACACCAGGTCCAGCGCGGCGCGGTGCACGAAGACAGGGGCCGTCTGCGGGGCCCACGTCCTCGCCCGCGCCAGCATCTGGCTCACCTTGTCCGCCCGGCCCAGCGCCGCTTCGTACGCGAGCAACCCCATCGGCAGGCCGCGCGCGACGTCGAAGCCCAGCTGCCCGAAGAAGCGCGGGTTGAAGTCGATCAGCAGGTGATCGTCGCCCCGCACGATGAACTCGGCCTCGAACACCCCGAAGTAGCCGAGCCGCTTGCACATCGCCGTGATGCCGTCGGCCAGCGACTGCTTCACTTCGGCGTTCTCGAAGCAGATGCCGATGCCCAGCTTGCGGGGCAGCTGCAGCACCTTCACCGCGCCCCGCAGCGCGTGCTCGCCTTCGCGGCTGATGAAGCCCGACAGGCTGTAGATCGACTGGTTTGCTTCCGGGTGAAACGCCTGCACCATCGGGCGGGTGACTTCGGGATCCATCGCGCGCAGCTCGGGGGCGTAGGACTCTTGCGCGAACGTCTTGTACTCGGCCCGCAGCTGGTCGGCGGTCGTCACGGCCCCCTTGCGGTGGTTCGTGAACAGCACCTGGGTGACGGGCTTGATCATCAGCCCGGTCGTCGCTTCCCGCGCGATGGTGTCGAAGTCGGCTTCGCTTTCGGGGAACCACGTGCGCGGCACCTTGAGGCCCGCCGCGGTCGCTTCCTCGTGCAGCTTCCGCTTGTTCAGCAGGCCGTACACCGCTTGCACGGGCGGCTGGTAGAGGTGGAAGAACTCGCTGAGCTGATCTTGATGCGCCGAGTAGATGAACGCCGCGTCGTCGCTGGTCGGGTAGAGCACGTGACCCGGCGACGCCCGCCCGAAGTCCAGCAGCCACGCAAGGAACTCTTCAGAATGCGTGGTCGGCGGGCAAGTGAGGCGTTTTTGAATGAAGCGAGACCAGGATGCCGCACCCAGCCGGCCCGGATGCGCGACCGTCAGCGGAATTCCATTTCGCCCGAGGCAGCGCGCCGCCGCAAGCGTGCCGTAGTAGTCGGCGTTCGCGAGCAGGGCAGGAGGGCGGTGTTCCATCCGCGCCCCTTGAGCAAAGCGTGTGCCAGAAAGCAACAGGCCCAGACGCAGCGCCGCTCTAACCGGGCAGCGTCGCCATTCGCGCTGCGAGGAGTTCCGCGACGCGGCCGATGAACCCCGTCGCGCCGGTGACCAGAATCACGGCCCGCCTCCGGGGAACCACGAACGCCAGGTGCCGTCGGCGATTTTCTGCGCGGCATAGGCCAGTGCGCCGTCGTGGGTCAGCTCTTCGGGGAGGTCGATCTGTCGCGCACCGGGAACACCCACGTTCGGGTCGTTGGGCGCAAGCCCTGCGTTCGGCTTCATCACCGCGTCGGCGGGGTAGTGGGTGCGCAGGTGCGTCACCGAAGCGGCAAGTGGAGCAACCGGATACCCCGTGATGCGCGTTCCGAAGTCGAGGACGAACCGGGCCTCCTCGCGCCCGTCGGGGTTGGGTTGACGGTCGTTCAGCCCCGCGAGGGGGGAGGCCACGGTGAGCACATACAGCGCGGGCCCGATGCGCGGCCGCTTCGGGATCCTCAGCCGGTTGACCCCGTAGCTGGCCACGAGGCCTCCGGCGCTGTGGGCGATCACGAGCAGTCGGCCGTCTAGGGCAGGAACGCACTCGAGCAGGTACGACACCCCGGCCGCAAAGCTGCGCGCGATCCGGTCGCGGGTGTCGTAGTTGACCCAGCGGAAGAGATACATCGCGGCGGGCCGGGCGGCAGCCAGCACCGGCAGCAGGTGGGTCACCTCGTCGCCGTCGCCCTTCACCCCAGGAACGAGGACGTAGACCTCGCCGGGGCCGATGCTCGCGGCCAACTGCGCGCACCCTTCGCCGTTCTGGACCGCCACCCACCGCCCGTCGCGGTCGGCGCGGAACCAGCCCGCGACGCCCGTCGCGTGAGAAATGGTG
>JAYUXE010000404.1:0-5019 GCA_043753165.1 Archangiaceae bacterium
GAGTTGTTCTCGACGCACGGCATTGACGCGGTGATGCACCTCGCGGCCGAGAGCCACGTCGACCGTTCGATTCTCGGGCCCGAAGAGTTCATCGTCACCAACGTGCTCGGCACGCAGGTGCTGCTCGAGGCGGCGCGCGCGGCGAAGGTGAAGCGGTTCCTGCAGGTCTCGACCGACGAGGTCTATGGCTCGCTGGGCCCGACCGGCGCGTTCAGCGAGACGAGCCCGCTGCAGCCGTCGAGTCCGTACTCAGCGTCGAAGACGTCGTCCGATTTGATCGCGCTGGCGTGGCACCACACGTTCGGCATGGACGTCGTCGTCACCCGCTGCTCGAACAACTACGGCCCGTTTCAGTTTCCCGAGAAGCTGATTCCGCTGATGGTCGACAACGCCTTCAAGGACAAGCCGCTGCCGGTGTACGGCGATGGCGCGAACGTTCGCGACTGGCTGCACGTCGAGGATCACTGCTCGGCGTTGCTGGTAGCGCTCGAGAAGGGGCGCTCGGGCGAGGTCTACAACATCGGTGGAAACTCCGAGCGGCAGAACATCCAGATCGTGAAGCGGATCCTTGAGCTCACGGGCAAGACGGAATCGCTGATCAAGTACGTGAAAGATCGCCCAGGGCACGACCGCCGCTACGCGATCGACCCGACGAAGATTCGCACCGAGCTCGGGTGGACGCCGAAGCACACGTTCGAAGCGGGCCTCGAAGAAACGGTGAAGTGGTACCTCGAGCAGCGCGCGTGGGTCGATCGCGTCACCAGCGGCGCGTACCGCGCGTACTTCGAGACGCAGTACCGGGCGCGCCTGTCGTGAAGATTCTCGTCACCGGCGCCAACGGCCTCGTGGGCCAGCGGCTGTGCCGGTTGCTGGTGGGTCACGGCGTGGAAGTCGTCGGCATCGCACGCGGGCCGTCGCGCTTTCGGGTCGAAGGTCTGACGTACGTGTCCATCGACCTGACGTTGCCCGAGCAGGTGACGGCGATGGTGGCGATGCACAAGCCGGACGTGGTGGTGAACACGGCGTCGATGACGGACGTGGATGGCTGCGAGAAGGCGCCGTGGGACGCGTACCGCGCGAATGCGGCGTTGCCCGCGCAGCTGGCGGTGCTGTCGAAGTCGATGGGCTTTCACCTCGTGCACATGTCGACCGACTACGTCTTCGACGGCGCGAACGGGCCGTACGGCGTCGACGATGTGCCTCGCCCCAGCGGCGTGTACGCCAGGACGAAGTACCTGGGTGAGCAGGCGGTCACGTCGCTTGCCGGCTCGTGGGCGATCGCGCGGACGGCGGTGGTGTTCGGCTGGCCTGCGGCGGGGCGAAACAACTTCGGGCAGTGGCTGGTGTCTTCGTTTGCTGAAGGAAAAGGCGTGAAGCTGTTCAGCGATCAGTTCGTGAGCCCCAGCCTCGCGACGAATGTGGCGGCGATGGTGGGTGAAATTGCCGAACGGAAGCAGACGGGCCTGTGGCACACGTCGGGCGCGACGGTGATCGACCGCGTCTCTTTCGGCAAGGCGTTGTGTGAGGTGTTCGGGTTCGATGCGGGGCTGATCACCGCGACGACGCTCGCGGGGTTGAACCTCGCCGCGCCACGTCCGCCAAAGTCGGGTTTGAAGATCGAGAAGACACGAGCAGAGCTGGCAGCCAAGCCGCTGGAGCTCGCCGAAGCGCTGAAGCTGTTCCACGTCGAATACCGGGGAGTCGCACCATGAAGGGCATCGTGCTCGCGGGCGGTTCAGGATCGCGGCTGCATCCACTGACGCGCGTCGTCTCGAAGCAGCTGCTGCCGATCTACGACAAGCCGATGGTCTACTACCCAATCAGCACGCTGATGCTGGCGGGGATCAAAGACATCCTGCTGATCTCTACCCCGCAGGATTTGCCGCGCTTCCGCGAGCTGTTGGGAAATGGTGAGCAGTGGGGCGTGAAGTTCGCGTATGCCGAACAGCCGAAGCCCGACGGCCTCGCGCAGGCGTTCACCATCGGCAAGTCCTTCATCGGGAAGGACAGCGTCGCGTTGGTGCTGGGCGACAACATCTTCTATGGCGCGGGCCTCAGCGAAATGGTGCAGCACGCCGCGCAGGTCGAGAAGGGCGGCGTGGTGTTCGGCTACTGGGTGAAGGATCCCGAGCGCTACGGCGTGGTCGAGCTCGACGACAAGAACCAGGCGATCTCGTTGGAAGAAAAGCCCAAGGTCCCGAAGTCGAACTACGCGGTGACGGGGCTTTATTTCTACGACAACCAGGTCGTCGAGATTGCCGAGAACCTGAAGCCGTCGCCGCGCGGTGAGTACGAGATTACGGACGTGAACAGCGAGTACCTGCGGCGCAAGCAGCTGCGGGTCGAGCTGATGAGCCGCGGCTACGCGTGGCTCGACACGGGCACGCACCGGTCGCTGATGGAAGCGTCCGAGTTCATCCAGATTCTCGAAGAACGCCAGGGCCTGAAGGTGGGCTGCCTAGAAGAGATCGCGTGGCGCATGCACTTCATCGACACCAGGCAGCTGATCGCGCTCGCGCAGCCGATGAAGAACAACGACTACGGCCAGTACCTGCTCGAGCTCAGCCGCGGCAAACAGCAGCAGACGCCATGAACGTCATCAAGACGGAGATCGAAGGGCTGCTGATTCTCGAGCCGAAGATCTTCCGAGACGACCGGGGCTTCTTCGTCGAGACGTTTCAGGCCGCGCGCTACGCGGCGCTTGGCATCGGCCCGTTCGTGCAGGACAACTGGTCGCGGTCGAAGCGCGGCGTGCTGCGGGGGCTGCACTTTCAGGTGCCGCCGAAAGCCCAGGGGAAGCTCGTCTCGGTCACGCGCGGCGCGGCGTGGGACGTGGCGGTCGACATCCGCAAGGAGTCATCGACGTTCGGCAAGCACGTCGCGGTCGAGCTGTCGGACGCGAATGGCCGGCAGTTCTGGGTGCCGCCCGGGTTCGCGCACGGCTTCATCGCGCTCACCGACGACACCGACTTTCTCTACAAGGTCACCGAGGTCTACGCGCCCGAGTGCGAAGGCGCGATTCGGTGGGACGACCCGGCGCTCGCGATTCCTTGGCCCATTTCCGAACCGCTGGTGTCGGGAAAGGATTGCCAGGCGCCGCTGCTGAAAGACGCGCCGCGCGTGCTCTAGGGGTTCAGCGGCACGCGCGTGTCCGCGCCGAACACCAGGGCCTGAACCTTCGACCGCGAAGGGCCGACGGCGGGAAGCACGAACCACGGGACGCCCGCGAGGCGCGTGCCCGACCGAAGTGTCGCCTCGGGCGCGATACTCACCGTCTCCACCCCATCGGCCGTGACGAACTGAACGGGCAGCGCCTCAGGCACCGCGTCCGACCGAACGAAGAACGCCCAGTGGTCGTGCGACCGGTCGCTGTACGTCGACGCCACGCCCAGCACCTTCAAGTTGCCGATGGTGAGGTCGAGCGGCATCGCTCCATCGGGAATCGGGGGCGGCTCGGCGGGCACGGTGAGATCGTACGCGCGCATCCACGAACCCGCCGGCACGTTGGTCAGCGGCGCAAACGGCTCGGCCACGGGCGACACGAGGTACGGGTGAAAGCCATTGGCCGGGTAGTCCTGCGGGTCGCGGCCCGTGTGCACCAGGCGGTTCGACCAGAACGCGAGGTTGAAGTGCTCGTGCTGCGCCGGGCTGTGAATCTCGTGGTCCAACATCACGATCGCCTTCTTCGGAGCGACCGCATCAATCGCCCTTCCCACGTCCCGCTGGTACGCGACGTTGTTGTGCGGCCGCGCGTCCGCCGCCACTTCGTTCACCCGCGCATTGCCCCGGTACAGCATCGTCCCCAACACGAGGAACGTGGCCGCGAACGACGCGACGATGCGGATGTACTCACCCGACCGTTCGAACGGCCGCAGCCGCAGCGCCCAGCCCATCGCGGTGCCGATGGCGATCAAGACGAGGCCTTCGACGAGGCCGGGAATCGCGCGCGTCTGCACGAGAAACGACGGCACGAGCTCGCGCACACGGGTGAGAGGAGGAATGGCGGCGATGGCGGCAGGGGTGAGGGCCGCTCCGGTGACGGCGAAGGCGAGGCGGCGTGAGGCCCAGACGTCTGACAAGACGATGGCGAAGCCGATGAAGCCGGCGACGACGGAATTCCAGAGGTGCGCGTGAATCTTCACGGCCGCGACCGAATGGCCGAGCCACGTCGCCCAGATCCACAGCGCGACGGCGATGACGACGAGCTCGCGCTTGCGGTACGCGCGGACCAGCACCCAGAGGCCGACGAGCAGCGCGAGCGCGTGGGGCAGCGGGTCGTACGAGCCCATCATCGCTTCGTTGAAGATGGCGTCGACGGGGCGGCGCCAGCCGGGCACTCCTTCTTCGTTCGACTTTTCCGAGATGAAGCCGAGCGTGTGATCGGCGGCGCGCTTGTAGACGTCGGGCCACGTCTTCGCGGCGTAAACGTTCCACGGCGCGGCGACCACCACCATCCCCGCCACCATCACCGCGACGAGCTTGAACCGGGGGCCGGCGCAGAAGCGGCGGTTGCAGAGAAACCAGAGGACGCCGGCGATGCCGATGGGCGTCATCGCGAGGAAGGTCTTGGTGAGGTAGCCGAAGCCGGTTGCCGCGCCCGCGGCGAGTGCCCAGCGCCACGAGTCCTTTTCGATCGCGACGAGCAGGCAGACGACCGCGACGCAGGTGCAGCCGCTGATGATGAGGTCGAGCTCGTCGCCGACGAACCGCGCCTGGGTGAGGATCCAACCCAATGGCAGGCAGAGAAAGCCGGCGCCCGCGAACAGGCCCCACGCACGCGGGACGACGGCGCGAGAGAGGATGTAGATGGTGAAGGCGCCGATGAGCTGGCTGATGAGCCCGCCGAGGCGGAAGGCCAGCGGCACCTTGCCGGTGATGTGCATGAACGCGGCGCCGAGCCAGAAGGCGCCCGGCGGCTTCAGCAACCAGACGTTCGAGCCCCACCACTGCCGCAAGTCCTGCAGCGGGTGCACCGGGTCGTCGTAGAGCGTCGGGTACAACATGTCGTCGAAGCAGTGC
>JAYUXE010000405.1:0-2044 GCA_043753165.1 Archangiaceae bacterium
GTCCCGGGCACCAACGGCGGCAAGATGTCGAAGACGCAGAACAACACCATCACGCTCTTTGGCGCCTTCAAGGACGTCGAAAAGGCGATCAAGGGCATCAAGACGGACTCGACGCCGCCAGCCGACCCCAAGCCCACCGAGAACGCGCCGCTGTACGACCTGCTCAAGCTCGTCGCGTCACCGGCCGACTGGCCGACGCTGGACGCGCAGTGGAAGGCGGGGGGGCAGGGGTACGGGCACTTCAAGGGCGCGCTGATCGAGGCGTACCACCAGGCGTTCGATGCTCCCCGGAAGCGCTACGACGCGCTGGCCGCGCACCCCGACGAGGTCGAACGGATTCTGCAGAAAGGCGCTGAAAAAGCGCGGGCCTACGCGGCGCCGGTGATCAAGCGCGTGCGCGAGGCGGTCGGGCTTTAACCGTGGTAGTCCCGCTGCCCCAGTGAAGGCCGAAGCTCCCCCCCAGCCAGACGACGGAAGCGACGGGCCCACCCCGCAGGATGCGTTTCGCATCGCGCTGCCGAACTTCGAAGGCCCGCTTGACCTGCTGCTGCACCTGATTCGCGAGCACCAGGTCGACATTCTCGACATCCCGATCTCGCTGATCACCGAGAAGTACCTCGCGCACCTGGACCTGATGCGCGAGATCAACCTCGACATCGCGGGCGAGTTCCTGGTGATGGCGGCGACGCTGCTGCACCTCAAGTCCCGCATGCTGTTGCCGAAGGAAGAGGTGCCGGCGCTGGAAGGTGAGATCGCCGTCGACACGTCCGACCCGCGCGCCGAGCTCGTGCGCCGGCTGCTCGAGTACCAGAAGTACAAGCACGCGGCCGATCAGTTCATGACGGCCGACCTGCTCGATCGCGACGTGTTCGCGCGCAAGGTCTCGGTCGAACGCGTCGGCCTCGACGCAGAAGACATCGGCTTCAAGGAAATCTCGGTCTTCAAGCTGATTGAGGCGCTCGATCGCGTGCTGAAGGAGCTCGAGCCGAAGTTTCAGCACCAGGTGGTGCGCGAACGGTTGAGCCTGTCGGACGCGATTCATCGCATCGCGGCGAAGCTCAATGGCACCACGCCCACCCAGTTCCTCGAGCTCTTCGACGGCGTGCGCACGCGGTCGGCGGTGGTGATTACTTTTCTGGCGCTGCTCGAGATGGCGAAGCTGAAGCTCATCCGCATCTTCCAGGCCGAGGGCGAGAGCGAAATTCTCGTTCAGGCGAAGGGCGATGCGCTGGGCGACCTCGAGCAAAAAGTCCCCGAAGGAACCGATGAATACCAATGAGCCGAAGCAGTTCACCGAGGAAGAAGTGCTCTCGGTCACCACGCCGCCCGAAGGCGACCCCGAGCTCGATGAGCTGGATCCGGCCGACATCGACGCCGTCAACGAAGAGCCCGAGACGTCATTCGAGAAGCTCGTCGGCAAGGGCAAGCGCCTGTCGGACGAACGCGTTCGCACGGTGATCGAGAGCCTGTTGTTCGTGACGGACAAGCCGCTGGCGCTCGAACAGCTGCATGAGGCGACGGGCATCGCTCCGGAACGGATCACGAAGGCGCTGACCAAGCTGCAGGGCACGCGGCGCGAGGGAATCTCGGGCGTGGTGCTTCACGAGGTCGGTGGAGGCTGGCAGCTGCGCACGGATCCCGGCTCGGCCGAGTACGTGCGGCGGTACTTGAAGGTGAAGCCCCAGCGGCTCACGCGCGCGGCGGTCGAGACGATGGCGATCATCGCCTACCGGCAGCCGGTCACGCGGCCCGAGATCGAAGACATTCGCGGCGTCGACACGGGGGCCGTGCTGAAGGCCCTGCTCGAACGGCGCCTGATCAAGATCCTCGGCAAGAAGGAAGAGGTGGGCCGCCCGATTCTGTACGGCACCACGCGCGAGTTCCTCGAGTTCTTCGCGATCAAGGATCTGTCGTCGCTGCCGACGCTGCGCGAGTTCCAGGAACTGACGGAAGAGCACCAGGAGATCGTCGAGAAGGAAGCGCCTCCGAAGATCGACGACACGATCGAGACGCTGGCCGACCCGGGCTTCAAGGCGAAGCTGGA
>JAYUXE010000406.1:0-11064 GCA_043753165.1 Archangiaceae bacterium
ACGGCGCCCGACAGCTCGCCGAGGTTTAAGGCGTGCTTGCCCGAAAGCTCTTTGGCCAGCGCCTTCAGCAGCTCGCCACACTGGCCGCTGGGCACGCGCACGCGGTGGTCGGCGTTCGCTCCGGTGCTGCTGAAGATGCCTTCGGCGACGTAGAGGCGGTTCATCACCGCGGCTTCGTCTTTGTTCGTCACCGCGCGGCTCTTGCCGAACTGGCGGGCGAGGCGCAGGTGCTCGGGGCCCTTCACGAGGAAGTCCGAGTCGAGCGCGAAGATGACCTTCGCTGTCTCCAGCTCATAGTGAACGCGCGCGCCGTTTCCGAACGCGAGCTGCGAACCGGCCTGGCTCGCATCGGCAGCCAGTGGATCCCAGCGATAGACCTTCGCCTGCGACAGCTTGCTCAAGCCCGCCTTCAAGAGGCGCTCGAACGTCGGGCCACCGTCTTCCTGCGTGAGGAAGGCGACGCCCTTGCCACCAGCCGAGGCGGCGGTGTCGAAGTGGGACTTCAAGAACCCGTCGAACGCTTCCCAGGTGCTGGGCTTGCCGGCGTTGTGGGGGGCGCGCGCGCGATCGGGGTCGTAGAGGCCGAGCACTTCGGCCTGGGCCCAGACATCGCTGCCGCCGAGGGACGACGGGTGCAGCGGGTTGCCTTCGATTTTCGTGGGGCGGCCTTCGTTCGCTTCGACGACCACGCCCACCGCGCCTTCCGACCGGTTGATGACGGTGGCGTAGTTGAGGCGCACGCCCGGAATCACCGACTCGGGCATTTTGGTGAACGGAAGAATCTCGTCTTCTGGGCGGCGGATGCAGGCCATGCCGCTCAGCGCAACCGAGGCGCCGGCAATCTTGAGCACGTCGCGGCGATTGAAGCCGTCGCTCTGCATGGCAGGCGATTCGAACTCGGCCGGGTTGATGGCGCCGAGCTCCTGGCCCTGCTGTTCCAGCGACCGCCAGTGCGTCGGCGGCTGCGACATTTGATCGCGCAGTGGGGCGTACGGATCTTTCTTCACGGGTTCATCCTCACGTGGGCTGCACGCATCTCGAAGGTCGTCATAATTGTCAGGCTCACCGGTGGCAGCCGCTGCAGCCCGAGGTCGCGAACGTCTGGTGCGTGCCGTCGACGGAAGCGACTTGAACGGCGTTGAGGTTGCCGGGGGCGTGAAGCGTGGTGGCGATCTGCGCTGCCTTGTCGCGCCACGCGAGGTCCCCCGACCAGCCCATCTTGGTGATGGCGGCGACGGGGCGAAGGTTGAGCGCCGGGTCGCTGTGGCATTCCTGACACCACGACATCGACAGGGGCTGAATCTGCTTCACGACTTCCATCGTGTCGATGCGGCCGTGGCAAGTCTCGCAGCCGATGGCGGCGCGGTTCTCACCGACACCGACGCCCATGTGCGCGCTGTGGTTGAAGTACGCGAAGTCAGGCAGCTTGTGGATGCGCTTCCACGGCACCGGGGCGCCCGTGGTCCAGCTCGTGCGAAGCGCCTCGAGGGCGGGGGAATCTTTCTTGATCTGCGAGTGGCAGTTCATGCACGTCTGCGTCGGCGGCACGCCGGCATACGGCCCGCGCTCGACGTAAGCGTGGCAATACCGGCAATCCATCTGCATCTCACCGGCATGCAGCTTGTGGCTGTAGGCGATGGGCTGCTTGGGCATGTAGCCGACGTCGGTGTGGTACGGCGAAGCCCAGTAATAGACGCTGAAGATGGTGGCCGCGCTTAGGACCAGCGTCCCGACGAGGATGTAGCGCGGAGTTTGGTTCGACCACCGCGGGAAAATCTGAGCCATGTCGTGAGGACCTCGTTGTGCGGCGCGGTGCGTACCGAAGCTTCACCCCTGTCACAAGATTTATTCGTCTCGCAGGGCGTCATCCGCAGGTGTTTCGGCACGTGTGCAACGACCAGAGCTAATTCGGCGAATGAGGCGGCCGCGAGCTGCCCGGGCCACTTGAGATTTAGCCGATGTGATCGACGACTTCCTCGATGGGTGGTGCCACTTCCGCTGTCGGAAGACATTGCGGCCGTGTACGGCAGCTCGAGGGTGGAGCTCGAGAAACGGGGAAGTTCGATCGGGCGGCTGGACACCATCATCGCGGCGCACGCCATCGCGGCGGGGCGGGCGCTGGTGACGAACAACGCGCGCGAGTTTGCCCGCGTAGGGGGCCTGCGCTGCGAAGGCTGGACTAAGGAGTAGGGCCTTGTTTGGCGAGCAGCCGCGCCGCGTTGATTGCGTTTCCGCGGCCAAGGCTCAGCTCGTTCCAGAAGACGCGGAAGGCGCCGTTCTGGTCGATGACGGCGATGGCGGGGACGTGAAGCCATTCGGCCGGAGTGGTGCCGCCATCGAAGTCGGGCGGAAAGCCGCCGGCGTTGCGGGTCGCCAGCGCCTGGCCGAACGCGGGCTGAAACTTCGCAACCAGTGCCTCGAATTCCGCGGGTGCATCGCTGACGACGTACCAGCCGTCGTTACCAGGCGGGCCCTGGTCACCCGGAGCGACGAACGACACGAGCGCGACCATTCCGTGCAGATCATCGAAGTGGCGCAGCATGTCGCCGAACTCGGCACGGCGGGTGGGGTCGGACGCGAAGCTCGCGAGCCAGACGCGGCCCTTCAAGTCTTCGGAAGTGAGCGTGCCGCCATCGCGCAGCGTCCCCTTCCACGCGCCAACAGGCGGGCCGGGCGGAGGCGCCTTCAAGAAACGCTGCTGCATGAAAGGAAGCGCCGTGAGAAAGACAACGCCTACCGCAAAGGCGATGACGAACGGGTTCTTCCACACCGGCACCTTCGGCTCGGCGACTTCGTCGGTCACTTGCCAGAAGGCAACGCGCGATCAGCCTTGCGAACTCGGTACGCGATGAAGCCGACGACGCTGCCCATCATCAGCAGCGGCAGCAGCGACATCACCATCGTCATCGCCTGGTACGTGCCCTTGGTGTCCGTCTCGGCGCCGCAGGTCGGGCACGCGAGCGCTGCGCCGGCGAACAGAAACGCAACCAGGAAGCCGAGCGCGCGCATCAGAAGTAGACCCGCGCATAGATGACGGGCCACATGCCGACGACGAAGTACCAAAAGGCCTGCGTCGTATAAAACGTGTTGGGCTGGAGCTTGCCGGCGCGCAGCTTCAAGAGCGCGAACGCGAGGAAGCCGATCGCGGCGACCGCGTGAACGCCATGAACGCCGATGATCAAATAGAAGAACGAGCCGAGCGTGCTCGACGTCATCGTCAGGCCCTGGCCGAGCAGGCTGACCCATTCAAGCCCCTGAAGGCCCACGAACGTGACGCCCAGCGCGAGGCTGATGGCCATCGGCACCAAGCCGCCGCGCTGTTTGTCTTTCTGAAAAGCGCGGTGGGCGAAGAACAGCGCGACCCCGCTGAGCAGCAGCGCCCCGGTGTTGATCGCCGTTGCGGACGCGGGAAGCATCGGCTGGCCCGGCGGCGGCCACGAGACCGGCATGTTCGACGCGCGGACGATGGTGAATGCGCTGAGCAGGCCCGCGAAGAACATCACCTCGGCGGTGATGAAGATGAGCATGCCGAGGACGCCATTGGGCAGCACTTGGGCCCGGCGAACGTAGCGAGCGGGCTCAGCGGGAATCGTGCCGTCCATCGTTCGTCTCTAACTACTGATGCTCGGGCGCGCCATGCTCACCGGCGGCCTTCTCGTCGTGGTGGGCGCCAGGGTGAAGCAGCATCCCGCGCTTCACCGCTTCTTTCGCCGCCGTGTTTTCCCAGCGGGCGCCTTCGTGCTTCATCACGTCAGGCGACATAGCGCCGACCATCAGCGCCATCAGCGCGAGCATGGTGCCGAGCATGTACGAGACGAGCTTCTTCTCGAGGTTCAGGTGCATGAACCGCGTCGCGACCAGGTACGCCTTCACGAAGGCGATGCCGAACGCGGTAACCATCGTGACGGCGCGAATCTCGAGCATGGGGCCGAGGACGCTCACGACCAGCAGGCCGCACAGAATGGCCCAGATCTTCACGTAGTTCGTGTGGTGCTGAGGCCCGTGGGCGTCGTGTCCAGCAGCGCCCGAAGGCGGAGCAGCGTGTGCGGTATCAGACATGGGTCACTTCGCGATGTAGAGCAGCGGGAAGAGGAAAATCCAGACCAGGTCGACGAAGTGCCAGTAGATGCCGATGTTCTCGACCCGCTGGAGTTCCTTGTTCTTCTTCGCGTCGGCCGCGACGAACAGCATGATGATCATGCCCGCGATGACGTGCAGCCCGTGGAGGCCGGCGGCCGTGTAATAGAACGACCAGAAGGTGTTCGAGGTGATCGTCATCCCGTGCTTGATCTCGGTCGTCCACTCGATCGACTTCACGACGAGGAAGATGAGACCGCCGACACAGGTCAGATAGAGGAAGTTCGCCGCCTTCTTGCCGTCGCCCTTTTCGGCCGCTTCGTGGCCCTTCACCGCCGCAAGGCTGCTCGTCAACAGCACGAGCGTGTTGAAGGCGCCGGCCCAGGTGTTGGTATTGGCCGCCTGGTTCGCCCAGTCGGGGTGACCCAGGCGGTGCATGACGTAGCCACCGAGCAAGCCTCCGAAGATGACGATTTCCGAGGCGATGACCCACCACACGGCCAGACGGCCAGTGGGGATGCCCGTGGCACTGCGGGTGGTCGCGATTGGTCGGATCATGTTGGCTTAGTTCGGCAGGTGCTGCGGCCAGTGGTCGTCTTCGCGATCCGGCACGCTGTACTCGTAGGGACCGCGGTAGACCGTCGGCAGCACCGGGAAGTTGCCGTGCGGAGGGGGCGACGGCGCGTGCCACTCGAGCGTGTTGGCGCGCCACGGATTCGCGACCGCCTTCGGGCCGCGGAACATCGAGAGGATGAAGTTGACCAGGAAGGGAATCTGGAACGCGAGCATCACGAGCAGCGACAGCGTCGCGAGAATCCGAAGGTCCTGCATGCCCGGCTTCATCAGGTCGGGAAAGTGCGTGTAGTCGAAGATGCGGCGGTGGTCGCCGCGCGCACCGGTGATGAACAGCGGGATGAAGATGAAGTTGAAGCTCACGATGGTGCCCCAGAAGTGCACCTTGCCCCACGCCTCGTTCATCATCCGGCCGAACATCTTCGGGAACCAATACGTGATCGCCGCGAACACCGCGATGATCGCGATGGGCACGAACGTGTAGTGGAAGTGCGCGAGCACGAAGTACGTGTCGTGGAAGTAGATGTCGGCGGCGGACGCTCCGAGGAAAATGCCGGTCACACCGCCGATGAGGAACTCGGAGATGAAGGCCAGCGCCCACAGCATCGGCACCGTGAGCCGAATCGAGCCGCCGTAAAGCGTCGCGATGTAGACGAACATCATCTCGGCGACGGGAATCGAAATCAGCAGCGTGGTGACGCCGAAGATGTTCGCCATGCGCGGGTCGATGCCAGCGATGAACTGGTGGTGCGCCCAGACGAAGAAGCTCAGCACGCCCGTACCCAGCGCCGTGTAGAGCACCGTTCTATACGCGAAGAGCTTCTTGCGCGAAAACACGGTGATGATTTCGGCGACGATGCCGACGGCTGGCAACAGCACCACGTAGACCTCGGGGTGGCCGAAGAACCAGAAGAGGTGCTGCCAGAGAATCGGGTCACCGCCGCGCACCGGGTCGTAGAAGCCCGTGCCGATGGTCTGGTCGAACAGCAGCATCACGGCGCCAGCGATCAGCGGGCCGACGGACGCCATGAAGAGGATGCTCGCGATGACGATCATCCAGACGATGATCGGGACGTCGAACATCTTCATCCCCGGCGCACGCGAGTTCATCATCGTGGTGACGAAGTTGATGCCGCCCAGCAAGAAGGCAACGAATTCGATCGCGACGGCGATGAGCCACAGCGGGGCCCCGTGCGGGGTGAGATTGTAGTCGGCGCGCGCTGACAGCGGCGGGTACGACGTCCACGCGCCACCGAAGGCGCCGCCCTCAACGAAGAACGAAAAAATGAGGACAAGGGCGCTGAGCAGGAACAGCTGGTACGAGAGCCGGTTGAGGCGCGGGAACACCATGTCATCGCAGCCGATCATCAGCGGGATGAGGTAGTTGCCCAACGCGGCGATCAGCACCGGCATCGCGACCCAGAAAATCATCACCGAGCCGTGCGTGGTGACCAGCGAGTTGTAGTCGTGCGCCGTAACGCGGCCCCAACCCGGAACATCGAGCCCGGGAAAAGCCTGCTGCATGCGGAAGACGTAGACGGTGAACCCACCGATCAACGCCATGAACATGCCGGTGAACAGGTACTGAAACCCGATGATTTTGTGGTCGGTGCTGAACAGGTACTTCTTGAAGAAGCTCTCTTCGGAGTGCGCGTGGTCCTCGTGAGGGGCGTGCACATCGTGCGAAGCGGGTGCGTGCGGGGCGGCGACTGGCGTGCTCATTTAAGGAACTCCCGAAGGATTTGCCGCGGCGAGCTGCGAATGGGCTCTGACCCAGTCGGCGTGCGCGTCGGGCTTCTCGATGATGATGCGGGCCGGCATCAACGCGTGGCCGATGCCGCAAATTTCGGTGCACTGAATCTGGTACCCACCCGTCAAAATCGGCTTGAACCAGCCCTTGATGGTACGGCCCGGAATTGCGTCCTGCTTCAAGCGGAAGACGGGTACAAAAAAGCTGTGGAGCACGTCGCGCGACTGCAGCTCGAACTCGTAGGTCTTGCCCAGCTCGACGTGGAGCTCGTCGATGGTGCGGATGTCGTCGGGGGTATCGAGCTTTCCATCAGGACCTGCGTGAACAAAAGTCCACGCCCACTGCTGGGCGATGATGCGCACCGATTCGTCGACCACTGGGGTCATTTGCTTGATGTCCACCCAGACGCGAGTCGCCGCAATGATGATCAGCACGTCGAACACCAACACCGCGTAGTGCGGAATCGAGACCCACTTCTTCTGATTCCACGCTTCGCCCGCGATGTACTGCGCCTTCACGCCTTCCTTCTCGCCGAACATGATGATGAAGCCAAAGAACAACGCCTGGGCGAGCAGGAAGAAGAAGCCGGTGATCGCGGTCACCAACAAGATGAGGTTGTCGATGTCTGCCGCGTAGCTGGAAGCCTGAACGACGTAGTGCTCAATCATGGGGAGCTCAAAACAGGACCAGAAAGCAAACGGCGCCGATGAAGGCGACTGCGCCGAGAGCGGTGAGACCAAAGATGGAGAACGAGAGCTTTTCGGGCGTGATGATGATTTCGGACATGGTCAGTGGCCCAGGGTCTTGATGTGAGCGATCACATTCTTCATCGCCTGCTCGTCGGCCAGCGTCATCGCCATCGGCCGCATCTGCGCGCCCGTGACATCGCCCGGCAAGGTCCCGCGAACGCCCGACTTGAACTTCTTCAACGAGCTCAGCAGGTACCAATCGGCCTGGCCGGCGATTGGCGGCGACTTGAGCTGCTCGTTGCCCATGCCGTTGGCCCCGTGGCATGCCGCGCAGACGGCGTAGGAGGTCTGGCCAGCGGCAGCGTCGGCTCCCGTCAGCGTGGCGGGCGGGCGCACCGGCTTCATTGCGGCGACGTAGGCCGAGATGGTTTCGATTTCCTGCTCGTTGGCCATCTGCCGCGACATGGGGCGCATGCGAAGGCCCTCGTAGTCATCGGGGTGGGCGCCACGGATGCCCGTACGGAACTTGCGAAAGGCCGAGGCGACGTACCACTTGGGCAGACCCGCGATCGACGGAGCCGCCAGGTTCTGCTTACCCTCACCGTCGTTGCCGTGGCAGGACTTGCACGAATCGTAGAGGCTGTGGCCGGCCTGGGGCGTGTGCGCAGCCGCGGGGGAACACCCGGTGAGCAACGTGCCGGCCGCGAGCAGCAGCGGCACCAGCGTGAATCGAGATGAGACGTTCATTTTTCGTCGCGCTCCGCTGCTGGCGCAGAAGGTCAAGGCTGCTGATCGTTTTACACAGTGGTCGGGTGGAGCCAAGGAATTTTCGGCCGCGGGCCACAGGGGCGGGGGTCGATGGGGTAAGCGCGGCTAATCTGCCTGCCGCCAGCCGGGTTTGGCGCAAGGTAGACACCGGCATGGGAACCACGGCCATGCTCGCGGCGGCACCGGCGATTGGCAGGCACCTTCGGAATGCGTGAATACCTCGGGCTGACCTTCATTGGCGTGATGATCACGATCATCTGGGTGGTGTTCCTGCACATGCAGGGGCTGACCGAACGCGACCCGAAGTAACGTGGCGCCGTGTGGTCCCTGATTGCAGTTGCAGTGTTGAGCCAGCTGCCCCCTTCGCGGGTGGTGGTGATCGACGTGTCGGCGCCCGATGCGGTGTACGAGGACGTGTCGCGCGCGTTCGCCGAGCAGGTGGTGGCCGAGCTGAAGGCCGCGGGGCTCGAGTCCGTGCGCATCGACGAGAACGAACTGCCGGAACAAGGTTGCCGGCTCGGCCCGTGTCTGGGCAGCGTGGCGAAGTCGCGGCAGGCGCGGGTGGTGATCATTCTCGACGCGGTGGAGCTCGACAAGAAGGGCAAGACGCAGGTCTCGGTCGCGGCAATGGCGGGCCACAACGGGATGCCGATTTCGGCGAAGCGGTACGTGGCGCAGGCCGAGACGAAGCCGCACGTGGACTTGAAGGCGTTCGTGAAGGACCTGGCGAAGCGGCTGACACCGCTCGACGCCGGGAAATGATCAGCCGGCGCTGCGCTTGACGACGCGGGCCTCGACCACGGCGACCCCGTCGGCACTGGGCGGGCCGATGGCGGCCACGAGCTGCCGGTGGCTGGCCTCGAGGCGGCCCACGTAGATGCCGACTTTCGTCTGCACCTGGGTGGGCATGTCTTCGGTGTAGTGCAGGTACCAGCGCAGCTCGTCCAGCAGCTCGTAGAAGAGGCTCACCGCTTTCTGTTCGGCGGCAGGCAGAACGACGAGCTCGGCGAAGTTGATGGTGAGGAACCAGCTGCGCACGGCCTCGGTCATCGGGGTGCGATCGCGGCGGCGCGAGAACAGCGCGACCATCTCGTGCTGTCGGCTGACGAGGCGTTGGATGACGTTGGCGGCGTCGATGGCAAGCAGGTGGCGCACTTGCGGCGCGCGTTCGTCGGCGACTTTCGTTTTCCGTCGGGCCACGGTGCGCAGCGTAGCGCGGCGCTCAATTCCAGGTCTTGAGGTACTCGACGTAGGGGATGACGAGCGCGTCCTTCTTCGAGGCCTTGACGAGCTCGGCGTGGCTGAGCTTGCCGTTGTGGAGGTTGAAGGCGCCGCGGCCGTCTTCCGCTTCGAGCACCCTTGCCATTTTCCAGAGTCGGTCGACGACGGCCTGGGGCTCGAAGGTCTCGCGACCGCCGGTGATGGCGTTGACGACGGGGCGAAGCGCGGGGTCGACGTCGGACATTTTCCGGACGCCGGCCAGCGTGCCGTTGCCGAAGTCTTCGGGGCGAGTGAAGCGGTGACGAAGGCCGTTGGCGGTGCGGTAGGCCTGATCCGTCGAGGGCCTGTTCTTGAGCCTGGGAATCATGCGCCGTCGTTGAGCAAAGGCAGGGCCACGCGCATCGTGTTGAATCTCTGACAGCGCGCCTTTGTTTCGCTGTCACCTGCAGTGTTCAGGCGACCTCTGCTGAGGTCGGCGCGCAACATTGAGCGCGTGACCGTCTTCCTGCTTTCCCGGCGAAAACGAGCGGCAAACGCGCGTCGATGCTGCTGCGTGTTGGCGCGCGGTTTGACCCCGCGTTGCAGCCGCAATCACCTGCCGGCGCGGAGCTCGGCGAGCTGTTCAGCTTCGCAAGCTCGCTCTACTTCCGCGGCAAGCTCACCTACGCGAAAGCGTTCGGGGACGCCGTCCACGTCATCACGGCGGCACGCGGCCTGCGTTGCCGAGGCTGCGCTGATGCGCCCGCGGCACCATTCATGCTCTCTCGCTGCGGATGTCACTCACTTCCCGGAGCACTTCAATGTTCAACAACTTGCGCAAGTCGCGTTTCGTCTCACCGCTGCAGTTTGGCCCAACGTCCCCTTCCATCACCCAAATCCTCGCGGCGGTCGGGCTTGTCGCGCTGGGCATCGGCCTGGGTGCGCGCCTGGCCCCGCTGGTGATGAAGTGGAACTACGGCCGCGGCATCAACCCGCCCCGCAAGGTTCCGGTGCACGAAATTGACCGGTGGGCGAATGAAGGCGGCGCTGTCGTGACGCCCGAATTCAAGAAGGCAACGACTACGTAAACAGCAACGCGAAAGCGACAGCGGTTCCCACCACCACGATCATCACGATGATCCAGCCGGTGGCGACGAGGAGCTCTTTCTTCTTCTCTTCCGTCATCGGGCCGCTGTCGTTGCCGTTGAACATGTGGAGCACGTTCCACACCATGTTCTTCCCGAGCACCTTGTCGGTGCTCTTCTCTTTTCTGGGCTCGTCTTCGACCTCCGCACGGGCCGAGACGCGCTGTTCCCGTGGCGGCTGAATCACGGGGGGTTGGGCCTGCAGCGCCGGCTCGTTGGACCGCTGCACTTCGTTCGACTTCGTCGCATCGGTGCGCGATGCCCACGTCGGGGCGTCGAACTTCATCGCTTCAAGGTGCGCGTACGCCTGCTGCGGCGTCTCTGACCTGAGCAGCTCTTTCGCAACCTCGACGCCCGTCTTGCCCGTGGTGAGCTCGACCACGTGCTCGAGCCCGGCTTCTGCCATTGGCGCCACGAGCTTCTGTTCCACCTGCCCGCGTTGTTCGATCGGCACCGCGTTGGCCTGCGCGAGCTCGGCGAGCCTGGACGCATACGGCACGAGGAACTGCATCAGGCGCGTCGCCTTTTGATCGCGCGTCATGTTGAGCAGCGAGATGAGCTCGGGCAGGTGAATGTTGAGGTCGGCGGCGAGCCGTTCAGGCAGCTCGGAGACTTCGTTGACGTTGCCGAGGTCGGACGCGAGCTGCCCCGGAGACCGCACCGCATCGCGGCCCGTCAGCTGGGTCTGCAGCTTGCTGGAAGCGAACCGGTCGGCCGCCTGCGCGGGGGCCGTGCCCGCCGGACGCGACGGCTGCAGCGCGGGGCTCGTACCGGTCGTCCCCGTCGTGTTGATGACCGTCGGCGGCAGCTTGATCGAGCCAGGCACGGCCGCGACTCTAGCGCGCCAGCTTCCGCGCCAGCA
>JAYUXE010000407.1:0-22746 GCA_043753165.1 Archangiaceae bacterium
CTCGATGAAGTCGCTGGAACGCTGGCGAACGACGCGGGCGTGTCGGCGAGACACCGCGCGATCTCGAATTCGCACCGCGCACATGTCACCGCGGCCAATCATCGTCTCGTTCAACGCGATGGGGTGGCTGTGGCCGGCGTCGAGGCCGGTGAGGCAGGTGAGGGTGGCGGCGCGCGTGTTGGCGACGGAAAAGCCGCTGCCGACCATTTCCTTCAGCACGCAGGCCGTGCCCTTGAAGCTGCGGTGGGGTTCGCTTTTGGGCTTCAGCTGCTTCAAGCTGACGCCATTGGGCAACTGCATCTTTTCGCCGGCGATGACGAGCCGCGGAATGTGCGCCGGGAAGAGGACTCCACCGATTTCAACCGGCTTGTCCGCGGTCACCATCAGCCGTTCGCCCAGCAGGTTCAGCGTCAGCAGCGACTTCGGCATCCCCGCGACGTGAATCTCGTCGTTCTGGGCGCCACCGACGTGAATCACGCCGTCGACGAGGTCGAATTCCATCTTTTCCCTGCCGAAGCTGATTTCGATGAGCATGCAGGCTGGAAAAGCAGCCCGCTGGCCACCGGCAACCCCCCGTCACCCGGACGCCCGCACTCTGGGGCATCCCTTCTTTGGGACGGAGGTAGTCTTCGCCGCCGAAATGACTTTCCCGACGAAAAGCCTGGGTTTGGCGATGTTGGTCGCGCTGATTGGCTGCCGTGACGAGCAGGCGGGCCCGAAGAACCGGCCGCCGCCCGCCCAGGCAGCGCCAACCGCCGCCGGCCAGATGCGAACGCTGGACGCCGCGCCACAGGGCCTCACCTTCGAAAGTGGCGCCACCTGGGCCGGCGGCACGATTCAATACCTCGGCACGAAGGTCGAGCCCGCGCGCCCTCAGCCCGGCCAGCAGGTTCGGCTCACCCATTACTTCACTGCGCTCAAGCCCCCGCCGCAGGGCTGGACATTTTTCCTCCACGTCGTCGACGCCGCCAGCGGCCAGCAGCTGGGCAATGCAGACCACGAAATTCAGAACGGGGCGGCCCCAATGGGCAGCTGGCCGGTGGGCAAGGTGATCGAAGACGTGCACGTGATTCAGATGCCGAACTACCAGGGGACGCTGCAGTTCCTGCTCGGCTTCTGGCAGGGCGACGCGCGGCTTCCGGTGGATGATCGGCCGCTTCCCGCCCAGCGATCGCACGATGGGCAGATGCGCATGTTCGGCCCGAAGCTCGAAGGCCCGAA
This sequence comes from Archangiaceae bacterium, assembly GCA_043753165.1. Classification (GTDB taxonomy): domain Bacteria; phylum Myxococcota; class Myxococcia; order Myxococcales; family Myxococcaceae; genus JAGSPQ01. The sequence goes on from JAYUXE010000407.1 coordinate 1,222, forward strand.
GGAACAGCCGCTGCCCGAGTACCGCACCCCCCGCGCCGCGAAGCCGCCCACCATCGACGGCAAGCTCGACGACGCGGCATGGAAGGCGGCCCCCGCAGTGACGCTGACCTCGAGCATGGACGGCTCGCCGGTGTCGAAGAAGACCACCGCCCGCATCCTCTACGACGACAAGTTTCTCTACGTCGCGTTCGACAGCGAAGACGCCGACGTGTGGGGCAGCCTGCGAAAGAAAGACGACCCCATCTACACCGAGGACGCCGTCGAGATTTTCATCGACGCGAACGGCGATGGCAAAACGTACAACGAGCTGCAGGTGTCGCCGCACAACGTGAACTTCGACGCGGCCTTCGTCGCCCGCAGATCCGACCTCGCCGAAGCGATGAAGTGGGAATCCGGCATGAAGTCGGCCGTCAGCATTCGCGGCACCCTCGATGACGACTCCGACAAAGACGAAGGGTGGAGCGCCGAGATGCAGATTCCCCTCGACCAGCTGATGGAAGTGCCGAGGCTGCCGCCCGCGAAAGGCGACATCTGGCGGTTCAACCTCTACCGCCTCGAGCACCTCGTGCGTCGTCAGCAAATCGAAGGGCAGTCGTTCTCACCGCTGTTCGCGGGCGACTTCCATCACCTGCCGCGCTTCGGGAAGCTCATCTTCGAATAGCGCCTATCGCGCGCAGACGGTGAGCGCCGAGATGCGGTGCGCCCGCGGGCCGACGACACCTAAGGGGTGAAGCCAGTTGGCAGTCGTGTCGAACGTCTCCGTGCCCGCCTGCACGGTGAAGCGGACCTCGCGGGGGGCTTGCGCGGTGAAGCCCACCAGGGACTGCGCGGTGATGTCGGTCGCCTTCCACTCGACGAACTCGACCTTTTGACCCCCGACGTTCACCACCAGTGGCAGCTGCCCAATCTGGGTCCCACTCAGGCGCACACACGCAACTTCTTCGGCCACCGGGGCTTCGGAGGCCTGATTTCCGGAAGTGAAAACCAGCAGGGCAGTCGTCAGTGCGCGGACCATGTGGCGGCAAGTTGCAGCCTGCGCGCCACTTGAAAGCGGCCTTCAACCCACGGCAATCAGAGCCGGGGCCGGGCCGCGCGGGGCCAGGTGGCCATGCGCCTCGCTGCACCACTGCCACACGGTGTGGTCAGTCACCCCGAATCGATTGGATGCCCCAGATGTCGGTGGCGTACTCGCGAATGGTGCGGTCGGACGAGAACCAGCCGGTGCGGGCGACGTTCAGAATGGCCGACCGCCACCACTTCTCGGGCTGCTGGTACATGCGCGCCAGGTCCGCCTGCGCCTTGCGGTAGCTCTCGAAATCTTCGAGCACCATGTAGCGATCGTCGTCCAGCAGGCCGTCGACCAGTGGGCGGAACACCGACTTGTCTTCGGGGCTGAAGAAGCCCGAGCCGATGAGGTCGAGCACTTCTTTGAGGTCGGGGTTCGACTCGTAGACGTTGCGGCCGCGGTAGCCGTCGCGCTTGCGCTGCGCAACCTCGTCGGTGGTGAGGCCGAAGAGGAAGAAGTTTTCAGCGCCCACTTTTTCGCGAATCTCGATGTTGGCGCCGTCGAGCGTGCCCAGCGTCAACGCCCCATTCAGCGCGAACTTCATGTTGCCCGTGCCCGACGCTTCCATGCCTGCGGTGCTGATCTGCTCGCTGACGTCCGCCGCGGGGATGATGCGTTCGGCCAACGAGACCCGGTAGTTGGGAATGAACGCAACGCGAAGGCCCGTCTTGCCCGCATCGCTGTTCACGACCTCGCCGATGCCGTTGATCAACCGGATGATGAGCTTCGCCGTCTTGTAGCCAGGTGCGCTCTTCGCGCCGAAGAGGAAGGCACGGGGCACTCCGATGCTCTTCGGGTCTTTTCGCGCCTGGATCCACAGGTGGACGATGTGCAGGGCGTTGAGCAGCTGCCGCTTGTACTCGTGCAGCCGCTTCACCTGAACGTCGAACACGGCGTTCGGGTCGAGGCTCGTCCACATCACGTCGCGCAGGTGATTGACGAGGTCTTGCTTGTTGCCCGCCTTGGCGTCGCGGAACTTCTGCACGAACGCCTTGTCGTCGGCGAACTTCTCGAGCCCGGCGAGCTGTTCGAGGTCGGCCACCCACTTGTCGCCGATGGCTTCGGTGATCAGCGCGGCGAGCCGGGGGTTGCAGGCCAGCAGCCAGCGCCGCGGAGTGACGCCGTTCGTCTTGTTGTTGAACTTCTCGGGGTACATCTCGGCGAAGTCCGGCATCACGTCGCGCTGCAGCAGGTTGCTGTGAAGGGCCGCCACGCCGTTGACGCTGTGGCTGCCGACCACCGCGAGGTGGGCCATGCGCACCTGCTTCTCTTTGCCTTCTTCGATCAACGACATGCGGCTCGCGCGGTCATTGTCGAACGGCCAGCGAATCTGCACTTGCCGCAGGAAGCGCTGGTTCACCTCGTAGATGATCTGCAGATGCCGCGGCAGCAGCCGTTCGAACAGCGGCACCGGCCACTTTTCCAGCGCCTCGGCCAGCAGCGTGTGGTTCGTGTAGCCGAAGGTCTTCGTCGTGATGTCCCACGCCTCGTCCCAGGGCACGCGCTTCTCGTCCATCAGCACGCGCATCAGCTCGCTGACGGCGATCGCTGGGTGGGTGTCGTTGAGCTGAATCGCCACCTTTGCGGGGAACTGCACGAAGTCCGAGTGGGTCTTCAGGTACCGCCGCATGATGTCGGCGATGCTGCAGGCGACGAAAAAGTATTCCTGCTTGAGGCGCAGCTCTTTGCCCGCCTGGTTCTGATCGTTTGGGTACAGCACCTTCGAGATGACTTCCGAGTCGTTCTTCTCGACGACGCTGCGCTCGTAGTCACCGTCGTTGAACAGCGCGAAGTCGAACTCGGCCGATGCGCGCGCCTGCCAGAGGCGCAGGGAGTTGACGGTGTTCGCTCCGAAGCCGGCGATCGGGGTGTCGTACGGCACACCCAGCACCGTCTTGCCGCCCACCCACCGCGCCACCCGCCGCCCATCTGGAGCGACCGTCTGTTCCACGCTGCCATAAAACCGCACCGGCACGATGCGTTCGGGGCGCACGATTTCCCACGGGTTGCCGAACTTCAGCCATTCGTCGGCGCGCTCGACCTGGTACCCGTTGATGATTTCCTGCGTGAAGATGCCGAACTCGTAGCGAATGCCGTAGCCCATGCCCGGCATGTCGAGCGTCGCCAACGAGTCGAGAAAGCAGGCCGCGAGGCGACCCAGGCCTCCGTTGCCGAGGCCCGCGTCCTGTTCCATCTCGAGCAGCGACGAAAGGTCGACGCCGATTTCCTTCAAGGCTTCCTTCGCCGGGTCCCACAGCCCCATGTTGATGAGGTTGTTGCCCAGCGCGCGGCCCAGCAGGTACTCGGCCGACAGGTAGTAGGCCCGCTTCGCGTCCTGCTGGTAGTACCGGCGCTGCGTCTTGACCCAGCTTTTCGCGAGCCGGTCGCGCACGGTCAGCGCGAGGGCGAGGTACCGGTCGTACAAGCTGGCCGAATCGAAATTCTTGCCGCGCGTGTACTCGACGTGGTCGATGAAAGCGCGGCGCAGCGATTCGGCGCTGGTGCCAGCGCGCAGCTCGGAAGGGGCGGGGTTCGGGGGCATGGAGGCCAGACACCATACCCGCGCGCTGGCTGCCTTACCGAGGCGTTTCGAGCAGCCGGCCCGCGACCGGCACCGCGTCCAGCAGCGACTTCGTCGACGAGATGCGGGTGCCGAAGTCCTCGTACAAGTCTTTCGGCAGCGGGTCGGCCTTGGGGAAATTCTGGTTCAGCGGATTCACGAACGAGCCGCCGCGCTTCATCGCGAAGTGCAGGTGCGGCCCCGTCGACAAGCCCGTGCTGCCCGATTCGCCGAGCACTGCCTTTTGCGGCACGCGCTCGCCGACCTTCACCAGAATCTTCGACAGGTGCAGGTAACAGGTCTCGAGGCTGAGCACGTGCTTCACGCAGACCATGTTGCCGCCACCGTTGTCCCAACCTGCGCGGGTCACCGAGCCATCGGCCACGGCCCATACTGGCGTGCCCGAAGGCGTGCCGTAGTCGACGCCGTTGTGGCTGCCGACGTAGTTGAGAATCGGGTGGAAGCGCGAGCCGAAGCCCGAGGTCACCCGCGCGAACTTCAACGGGCTCTTCAGAAACGTCTTCCGCGCCGACGAGCCGTCTTCGGCGAAGAAGGTCTCGTCTCCGTTCGGCAGCTTGTATCGGAAGCTGCGCTTGGTTCCGACGGACGAGCCGACGTAGCTGGCAGCGAGCACGTTGCCGTACTCGATGGTGCGGCCCTTGCTGACCACCTTTTCGATGACGGCGCGCATGCGGTCGCCCTTCTGCACGTCCCGGTAGAAGTCGATGTCCCAGGCGAAGACGTCGCTCAAGGTGACGGCGATTTCCGGCTTCTCACCGGCGGCGATCGCCGCGTCCCAGATCGAGCTGTCGATGTTGAGCTCGATCACCGCGACCTGCTGCTCGCGTTCGACTTCGCGCAGGCGGCCGACGTAGTGGTCGCCGTCACGCCGCACCGACCACTCTTTGAGGTGCGACCTCCGGTAGTCGAGCAGGTCGAGCTGCCCGTCGCGGAAGACGAAGCGCAGCTGGTCGCCCGCCCGCGCGCGCTTGAAGTCGAACGCGACCGCCTTCAATGCGCCCTGCACGGCTTCGACCGTCGCGTCGTCCAGCTGCGCGTCGTACAGCGCCTTCGTCACCGTCTGGTTCCGTTCGAGCCGGCGGTTCTTCACCACGGTCGAGCCCACCGGAAACCCGGTGGTGGTCAGCGCGAGCACGGCAGCAAGGGCAGGGATGAGCATCAGGGCTGTTGCAGACTAAGCGAGGACTAACTGCGCGTCGCTTTTCCGGACTTCAGCCGCTGGTATTCCTGCCAGGCGGCACGCGCGCTTTCCAGATGGGCTTCGACGCGGCTGTCATCGCGCGGCTTCTTCTCTTCGAGCCCTTCGGTCAGCGGGTCGGCCCGCGCCGCCGACAGCGAGGCCAGCAGCGGGTAGTCCGTCTCACCGGCCTCGACCCAGACGCGGCTCTTCTGGCCCTTCGGCTGGTTCCATTCGACCTCGGCGTCCAGGTCGCCGCGGTACTCGACCAGCAGCGCGCCGAGCACCTGTTGAAAGAACGCGCCACGCACGTCGTCCTTCACGCTGACTTCGGTGAGCGTCGCGGTCTCGCCCTGAATGCTGAAGCGCAGCGCGCACCTCGGTTGCTCGGTGGTGAGCCGGACTTCGGCGCCTTCGCGCACGACGGTGACGCCCATCGCTGCCGGAAGACGAACGAACTCGGCAGCGGGCAACACGAGGCGGACACGGGTAACGCTGAGGTCGATGATTCGAGAAAGGGCCACGATGCCTACAACTCTACCTTTTTCTCGGTGTGCGTCGTCCCGTCGAAGCGCAGCGCGATGCCCTTGTTCTCGGATTTGGTGACCAGCGTCACCGGCCGGCGCCACAGCGACTGCAGATTTCGCAACGTCTCTCTTGCGTAGTCGCCCTTGAGGTCGGTGCCTTCGTGCTTGTGGGCCAGGCGCAGCTCGCCCTTGTTGTCGTCGTTGGCGTCGACGATCTCGATCACGGGCTGCCCGAAGTTGGTCAGGCTCTGCAGCAGCTTCGCCTTCACCTTCTTGAATTCCTTGTCCATGATCTCCCACGCGTTGTGCTTCTCGTTGAAGCCGTAGGTGAACATCTTCTGTTCGATCGCGAACTCGGGCGTGAGGAACTCGTCGATGAAGGTGATGTCGTTGTAGTGCTTGCGCACCTCGAAGATCTTCGCGCGGCCGTTGCCCAGCTTCTTGTCCCAGTTGCGGCGCGCCCGAAGGTCATCGCACTCGTCCCAGTCTTTGCCGTACCGGCCCTTGTTCCAGCGGTCTTCGATGTCGCGGAAGAGCTCGATGCCAATCTTGTACGGGTTCAGGCGGCCGGGTGCCGTACCCATCACGCCCGAATGGTGGTCGGCGTAGTCGATGATCTCGGAATCGCGCAGCGCGCGCGTCGTCATGATCGTCGAGTGCCAATAGCTGGCCCACCCTTCGTTCATGATCTTCGTCTGGCCCTGCGGCGCGAAGTAGTACGCCTCTTCGCGAACGATCGAGAGGATGTCGAACTCCCACTCTTCCAACGGGGCGTGGTCGAGCAGGAAAAGCAGCACGTCGCGCTGCGGCCGTTCGGGGAACTTCTTCGCCTTCGCCTTCTCGTCTTCGACCTTCTTCCGCTGCGAATCGAGAAACGACTGGGGGTTGACGAAGCCGCGCATGTACTCGCGGTCGACCTTGAAGCCACCGACGCGGTCGTTCGCCTTCGACTGTTCTTCGGCGAGCTTCGGGTCGGGGTTGCGGCGAATGTGCGGAGCGTGCTGGTCGATGAGGTTTTCCAGCGACAGACAGCGATCGATGAAGTCTTCGACCTTCTCGATTCCAATCTTGTCGATCGAACGGCGCACGCGGGTCGCGTGGTTCGCCATCTCGTCGATCATCCGCCGGTTGGTGTGCCGGAAGCTGAAGTTGTTCTTGAAGAAGTCGCAGTGGCCGTACACGTGGGCCATCACCAGCTTCTGATCGATCTCGGCGTTCGCCTCGAGCAGGTACGCGTAGCAGGGGTCGTTGTTGATCACGAGCTCGTAGATCTTCGACAGCCCGTACTCGTAGCTCTTCGACAGCTGCTCGTATTCCATGCCCCAGCGCCAATGCGGGTAGCGCGTCGGGAAGCCGCCGTAGCTGGCGACCATGTTGAGCTCGTCGTACGAGAGGATCTCGAACACGGTCTCGAAACAGTCGAGCCCGAACTCGCGGGCGTACCCTTCGATCTCCTGCTTCAGATCATTCAAGCGAGGCGTGAGGCCCTTGGGCATTAGCGTCCCTTGCCGAGGAAGTCTTTGATTGAGCCGTAGATGGCGTCTTTGTCGGCGATCTCGCTGAGCGCCACGTTCGCCTGGTCGCCCACGTGCTCGCGCAAGTCCTTGATGAACTGGCCCGACCCATACGGGCTCTCGACCTGGCCGTACGCGAACTGGTTCACCGTCGGCAGGATCTCGGCCTTCAGCATCTCGACGCACAGCCGCGTGTCGTCGGCCGACCAGTTGTCGCCGTCGCTGAAATGAATCGGGTAGATGTTCCAGCTCGAGGCCGGATAGTCGGCCTTGATGATGTCGCGGCACAGCTTGTACGCGCTCGAGATCATCGTCCCGCCCGATTCGCGCGTGTGGAAAAAGGTCTCGCGATCCACCTCGCGCGCCACCGCGTCGTGAATGATGTAACGGGACTCGAGGCCTTTGTACTGGTGGCGCAACCACGTATCGAGCCAGAAGCTCTCGATGCGAACGATCTCTTTCTGCTCGTCGCCCATCGAGCCCGACACATCCATCATGTAGATGATGACGGCGTTCGTCTCGGGCAGGTTCTCGAGCTTGTACGTGCGGTACCGTTTGTCTTCCCGCACCGGCACGATCACCGGGTTGTTCGGGTCGTACGTGCCCATCGAGATCTGCCGCTTCATCGCCTGCTTGTACGTGCGGCGGAAGTGGCGCAGCGACTCGGGCCCGATGGTGTGAATGCCCGTGTACTTGATCTTCTGGGTGACGATCTTCGCGGTGCCTTTGGATTCGATGTTGGGCAGCTGCAGCTCTTCCCCGAGAATCTGCGCCAGCTCGTCCAGCGAGATGTCGACCTCGAGCGCGTGCTCGCCTTCGCCCTCGCCGGCCTTGCCGTGGCCTTCGCCCGGCTTTTCTTCGCCGGGTGACAGTGGGTCGCCGACCTCGCCCTTGCCCTGGCCGACGCCGCCCTGTTCTTTCGACCCGTACTTGAAGTGCGGGATGTCGATGAACGGCACCGGAATGGAGATGGTCTCCTTTCCTTTCTTGCCGATCATTTCGCCCTGCTGCACGTACTTGCGCAGGTTGGCTTTGATCTTCCCGCGGACGATCTGTTTGAAGCGCGAGTGATCCTGGTCGATGCGAAGGGCCACGTTCAGTCCTTGGCGTCACCCCGCGCGAAGATGCTCGCGACGAAGTTCAGCACGTCGGTGGCCGACTCGTCGTCGTACCCGAAGTTCTTGATGAGCCGGCCCCGCACCACATCGATTTTTTCCTGCGTCTCGCGATCGACCACCGAGCTCACCAGCGTCTTCAGCTTGATGCTGTCTTTCTGGTCTTCGAACAGCTTGAGCTCGAGCGCCTTCTGCAGCCGTTCGTTCGTGCGGTAGTTGAAGGACTTCCCTTCGATCGCCAGCGCGCCGATGTAGTTCATGATCTCGCGGCGGAAATCGTCTTTGCGGCTGTCGGGGATGTCGATCTTCTCTTCGATCGAACGCATCAACCGTTCATCGGGTTCCTCGTACAGCCCGGTGTACTTGTTCTTGATCTTTTCCTTCTGGGTGTACGCCTTCACATTGTCGATGTAGTTGCCGCACAGCTTGCCGATCGCGTCTTCGTCCGAGCTGATCGCGCGCTGCACTTCGTTCTTCACGATGTCTTCATATTCCTGCTTCACCACGTTCAAGAGCTCGCGGTACCGCTTGCGAATTTCCTCGCTGGGAATCAGCGAGTGCTGCTTCAGGCCGCCCTCGAGCTCGTTGAGCACCATGAACGGGTTGATGCTCGTCTCGCTCTTGTCGCTGACCAGCGCGTTGCTGATCTTGTCCTGGATGTAGCGCGGGCTGATGCCTTCCAACCCTTCGCGGCCTGCCTCTTTCCGAAGCTCCTTGATGTTGTCTTCGGTGAAGTTGGGCAGCGTCTTGCCGTTGTAGAGCTTCAGCTTCTGCAGCAGCGACAGGTTGTGCTTCTTCGGTTCTTCGAGCCGCGTCAGCACTGCCCACATCGCCGCCATCTCGAGCGTGTGCGGCGCGATGTGCTTGCCGCGAATGCGCTTCTCGTTGAATTCCTTCTCGTAGATCTTCTGCTCTTCGTTGAGCTTGGTGATGTACGGGATGTCGATCTTCACCGTGCGGTCGCGAAGCGCTTCCATGAACTCGTTGTTCTCGAGCTTCTTGAACTCGGGCTCGTTGGTGTGGCCGAGAATCACCTCGTCGATGTCCGTCTGAGGGAACTTCTTGGGCTTGATCTTGTGCTCTTGCGTCGCGCCGAGAAGGTCGTAGAGGAAGGCGACGTCGAGCTTCAGCATTTCGACGAACTCGATGATGCCGCGGTTGGCGATGTTGAACTCGCCGTCGAAGTTGAACGCACGCGGATCCGAGTCAGAGCCGTACTCGGCGATCTTCCGGTAATTGATGTCGCCCGTGAGCTCGGTGCTGTCCTGGTTCTTCTCGTCTTTTGGCTGAAACGTGCCGATGCCGACGCGATCTTTCTCAGAGAAGATCAAGCGGTGCACGCGGATGTGGCCCATCACCTGGCTGAAGTCGCCGTCGTACTTCGCCATCAAGTCTCTGAAGACGTAACGGCAGGCCGGGTTGATCTCGCCGAGCTCCGGAATCGCAAAGCCTTTGTCGGGCGGAGCGAGCTCTAAGAAGATCTTCGAACGCCACTCGCGCGGAATCAACTTCAGCGGCTCTTCATTCATCGGCGACCGCATGCGCTCTTGAATCACCTTGCCGTCGGGCAGGGTTTTGTCGAGCACCCATGAGTACGTGTAGCAGGCGCCTTCAGGGGCACGGCTGTACTCTTCGGCGCCGCGCTTCAGAAGCCGCGCAATCGTCGACTTCGAGCTGCCGACGGGGCCGTGCAGAAGGATGACGCGCTTCTCGGTGCCGTAGCCCAGCGCCGCCGACTTGAAGACGTTGACCAGCTTCATCAGCGGCACGTCGAGGCCGAACACCGCGTCGCGGCCGCCGTTCCGTTCATCGCTGAAGAAGTGGTAGCGAATCAGGCGCTTCTTGTTGTCGATGTATTCGGATTTTCCGTGGCTCAGCACCATGTCGTAGATGCGCTGGTAGGCCGTGCGCGTGATGCGCGGGTTCGCACGCACGAGGTCCAGGTAATCCTCGAAGCTGCCTTCCCAGTTGAGCTCGGCGTATTCCTTCTTGTCCTGGAGCGCCGCAATCTTCTGCGTCCAGGGCGTCTTCGATTCACTCATGGTCGATGGGTCCTCTCGCCTTTTTAAGGTGACGTTTGCAAACCGTCTCTTCCCCCGCCGCGGAGTGGGACCGCGGACATGAAAGGCGGGGCGAAAAAGTGACTTCGGAAATCATAGCGACAGGCGATCAACGTGTCGCCTGCCCCGGGTCGTGTCAGGGGTCGACCCACACGCGCCTCAAGTCGTACCAGACGAGAGACGGAATTATTCCGTGCACGCGCATCTTTGCCGCATCCAGCGTCTGGCGTGCTGTCATGAAGAGGTACGGCTGATCTTCATACAGCTTGCGATGCAGCGCCCGTTCGAGCTGCAGACGTTTGTCAGCGTCCGGCTCGGCGCGAATCTTCTCGAGCATCGCGTCGACTTCCGGTGACGCGTAGCCGGTGAAGTTCGAGCCGCCGTCGATCTGCGACGAATGAAACACCTGATACTGGTCTTGCTCGACGTCGAACTCCGTCCACACGCGCGACACGACTTCGAAGTCGCGCTTCGCCATCCGCGCACCCAACACCGCGCCTTCGACAACCTCGGGAACCAGGTCGACGCCCATCTGTTTGTACGATTCCTGAAGCAGCGGCACGAGCTTGCCGAGCCGCACCGACGTGCCGGGAAGAATGAACCGGAAGCGCAGCGGCAGGCCGTCGCGTTCGAGCACTCCATCGCCATCGCTGTCTTTGAAGCCCGCTTCCTCGAGCAGCGCGCGGCCCTGCTTCGGGTCGTACGGCAGCGCCTTCACGCCGGGGTCGCACTTGTTCGAGCCCAGGTAATAAGGACACGTGGTCGGCAGCTCGAGCCCCAGGTCGACCGCTTTCGAGACGAGCTCTGCGGGGTAGCCCATGGCCAGGGCCCGCCGCACGCGCACGTCGGCGAAGAAGGGCAGGGCTTCGTTCCACGCGATGTACGAGTAACTGTTGTCGGGCGAACGCAGCCGCCGGTATTCGCGCTGCGCCCACGCGTTCTTCGGGTCCGCCGATTCGATCGCCCGCCACACCGTCGGCTGAATGTTCGTCATCACGTCGAACGCGCCCTTCTCGAACAGCGCCGTCGCCAGCGTGTGATCTTTCACGAAGCGAAAGACGATCGTGTCGAGGTGCGGCTTCCCCGCCCACCACCCGTCGAATCGCTTCAACACCAGCTGCTCTCCCGTCTTCCAGCTGTCGAACGCGAACGGCCCGGTGCCGACCGGCCTTCTCGCCAGCGCAAGCGAAGCCCAGTCGCCTTCCAGCGCTTTCGCCGGGTAGATGGGCAGCTTCGCCACCTGCCGCAGCGAAAACGGAGCGACCTGTTTCCACGTGAGCGCCACCGTGAAGTCGTCGACCGCTTTCCACGCCGCCAGGTCGACGAAGTCTGCCTTCAGGCTCTCAGTCGGATGCTTGCCGTCCATCACCGCGTCGAACACCGCAATCACATCGCGCGCGGTGAAGTCGCTGCCGTCGTGAAACTTCACGCCGCGGCGCAGATGAAACGTCTGGGTGAGGTGGTCGGCGCTGCTCTCGTACGACTCGGCCAGCTGCGGCTTCAGCGAATAGTCGACGGGGTCGATTTCAATCAGCTGTTCGAAGACGTTGTTGCGCATCGTTCGCGAGGTCCACCCATCGCGAAACGCTTCGTCGAGGAAGTTGAGCCCATCGGGCTCGAGCATCGCGCGAATGACCAGGGTCCCCCCGTCGGTCGGTGCGCCCGTCTCTCTGGCTGGCTGTCCTTCGAGCCAGGACACGTCCACGCCCGCATCGGCAACACCGGATTTCTTCGCACAGCCAGAGCAACCCGCCAGCGACCCCAGCAGGGCCGCCGCCACGAACACCCGAAGCCGATTCATCCTCCCGACGTTAGCCCGGCATCACCTGCGGTTTGTGCACCGCGACGACGTGCTTGATGAACGCGTTTTCCGGCATCGACCGCACCTGCCCGTACGGATCGCGGAAGTAGACGCGATCGTTCTTCTGCATTTCGTACGTGACGGCGTGATTGAAGCTGCCCTGGTCGATCTCGAGCAGCACCGGGCGGTTCGTGCCCGCGGTGACGTAGGTGCTCAGCTCGGCCAGCGCCTTTGCACGCGAGCTCTCGGAGGGAAGCGACTTCGTCTCGTAGCGCACGCCGAACAGCTGCCGCAGCATCACGGTCTGCTGGTAGGGCATCAGGCCCGGGTACGAGTCCTTCGCGCCCTTGTCGTCGATCGACAGGCCGGCCGCGACGTCGAACTTGTCGGCACCGTTGCCATACTCCATCGCCGCCGTCTGGAAGATTGCCTGCGAGCTCTGCCGCTGGCTGGGCTGGGCGATCGAGGCGGCGTCGAGCTTCAATTCGCCTCCGCCGCGCATCTCAACCTTGCCCCTGGCCCCGGTGAGGCCCGACATCAGCCGCACGTATTCCGACGCTTCGTCACGAACGAGCTCGAACGCCATCGACGTCACCGTGCACGTCGGCGCGTTGCCCTGCTCGATGCGGTCGGGGTTCGCCACCTGCAGCAACACTTCGTCGAGCACCTTCTGCCTGCTCGTGCCCGACGCGAGGCCCGGGTTCAGCGGCTGCGTCGCGAGGTCTGCCAGGTTCGAGAGCAGTGACTTGCCATCGCGATCGGCCGACTTCGCCGCTTCCGGCGTTCCTTCGAGCAAGGCCCCGAACGCCACCACGCCCCTCTCGCCCGCCACCGACAGCACCTTTGCGACGCTCGCCTTGTCGGCCGCGCTGAGCCCCTTGAACAGGGCCGAGCCGACCACGTTTTCGGTCACCTTCGCCGACTTCGATTCCGGCCTCGCGACCGCGGGCGACAGCAACGCCTTCAGGTCAGCCGGCAGCGCGTTGACGGCCGCTTTCGGATCGCTGCGAACCCCGCGTGCAGCGTCGTCGCGCAGATACGACGGCGTCTCCAGATACTTCTCGAGCGTCGCCTTCACTGCCTTTTCGTAGGCCGTCCGCTCGGGGCCGAGCTGACCCACCGAGCCATCGCGAAGTCCGACCGAGCCGTCACGCAGCCCCACCGAGCCATCACGAAGTCCCACCGAGCCGTCACGCAGTCCCACCGAGCCATCACGAACACCGACCGACGGGTCGCGAACGCCCCCGCGCGTATTGGCCGGAGCGGGCAGACGATCAAACCCACTCAACCCGTTGGGGTTCACCGCGGGCGACACGATCGCCGGGGCCGGCGCCACCGGCTGGGGGTCCGGCCGATTGGGAACCGTCGTGGGACGAACAGTGGAGGGCGGGAGTCTGGGGTCGATGGGCATGGATTTCCCCTGTATTGTCGCGCGATTGTCGCCCAGGTTGCCTCGGGCGAAAACCCCGTTGTTCGGCAGAATTTCAGGATACGTTTCAAGGGTTTGGAAGCGTACGGCAAATACGATCTGCTCAAGCGGATCGGCGCGGGGGGCATGGGTGAAGTTTTCCTCGCGCGAACCCGGGCCTCCTCCGACCTCGTGGTCGTCAAACGGATCCTGCCCCACCTCACCGAAAACGCCCGGTTCCTGAGGCTGTTTCTCGACGAAGCGCGGATCGCCGCCCGGCTCGTTCACCCCAACATCGCGCGCATTCTCGAGCTCGGCGAGGCCGATGGCAGCTGGTTCGTCGCGATGGAATACGTGCCCGGCCGCGACCTGCGCGACCTGCTTCGTCGCATGAAGGAACGCGACGAGCTCACCCCGGTCGAGGTCGCGCTGCGCATCGGCGCCGACATCGCGACCGGGCTCGACTACGCGCACAAGGCCACCGACAACGTCGGTAAGCCCCTGAAGATCGTTCACCGCGATGTGTCGCCACACAACATCCTGATCTCGCGCTACGGCGAAGTGAAGCTGATCGACTTCGGCGTCGCGAAGGCCGCGAACAAGTCCATGCACACCGCGACGGGGATTTTGAAGGGCAAGTTCCCGTACATGGCGCCCGAACAGGCGAACGCGAAAAAGGTGGATCCCCGCACCGACGTGTTCGCGTTGGGCATCGTGATGTGGGAACTGCTCACGGTACGGCATCTGTTCCGCGGCAAGAGCGACGCCGCGACCTTGAAGCGCGTGCGTGCCTGTGAGGTGCCCCCGCCGTCGGACGCAGTGCCGCAGATTCCGAAGTCGGTCGACCGCCTGTTGTTGCGGGCACTCGAGAAAGAGCCACGCAGACGGTTCCCCAACGCGCGCGCATTCCTCGAAGCGATCGAAGAGGTGCTGGTCGGCCTCGGCCACGCGGATGTGCAGGGGTTCTTTCACGGCCTCGAAGAGCCCAACGACTTCGAAGACGAGGCGTCGCTGTCAGCGGCCGACCCGCAGGAAAGCCAGACGGACGAGGCGACCCACAGCGTCGGCCTGGCCACCGTGAATGAAGGCCGGCGGTTGATTGCGCCCACGACGACGGCACTGCCGCTGCCTGCGCAGGTCGGGCCGGATCCACGGGCTGCGCGCGAAGAAGTCAGCACGAAGACGTCGGCGCTGCTGAGTCGAATTGCGCAGAGGCCGACGAACCTCGCTCCGCAGGCGACGAGCTTCGTCGGCCGCGTCGCCGAGCTCGCCGACCTGCACCAGCTGTTTCGCCACGGCTCGAAGCTCATCACGCTGCTCGGCCCCGGTGGCACGGGGAAGACGCGCTTGTCGGTACAGTTCGCCGCGCAGCTCGTCTCGTACTTCGGGTCCAACACCGCCACGAATGAAGCTCGCCGCGGCGGCATCTGGTTCTGCGATCTCACCGAGGCGCGCGACCTCGACGGCATCTGCCACGCGGTCGCGCGCGCGCTGGCAGTGCCGCTGTCACCGAACGACCCGATCAACCAGCTTGGCCACGCGCTGCATGCCCGCGGCGAGACGATGCTGGTGCTCGACAACTTCGAGCAGGTCGTCGCCCACGCGCCGGCGACGGTCGAGCAATGGATGACGATGGCGCCGCTGGCACGCATCGTCGTTTCATCGCGCGAGCTCCTTCGCATTCCACAAGAGACCGTCTTCGAAGTGCCGCCAATGCGCATCCCCGGCAAGGGCGAGGTGGTGCGCACGTCGGAAGCGGTGCAGCTGTTCATCGAACGGGCGCGCGCCGTTCGGCCGAACTGGGAACCAAGCCCGTCGGAAGAAGATGCGATCGCCGAGATCGTTCGCCAGCTCGACGGCATGCCGCTGGCGATCGAGCTCGCGGCCGGGCGCATGGGCATGCTCTCACCGGGGCAGCTCGTTCAGCGCCTGCCGCGGCGGTTCGATTTGCTCTCGGGCGGAAACGCCGCCACCGATCGCCAGGCCACCCTTCGTGGAGCGATCGACTGGTCATGGAAGATGCTCGGCCCCGAAGACGCGGCCGCCCTCGCCCAGCTTGCGATCTTCCGGGGCGGCTTCACCGCCGAATCCGCCGAAGCCGTCGTCGATCTCTCGCGCATGCCCGACGCGACGGAAGTGCTGTCGGTGGTGATGACGCTTCGGTCGAAGTCACTGGTGCGCAGCTACTTTCCTCCGGGCGGAAGCGGTGAGATGCGGTACGGGCTGTTCGAGAGCATTCGCGAGTACGCGCTCGAGAAGCTCGAAGCCATGCCCGAGGCATCCGCAGCCAAGGTCCGTCACACGAAGTATTTCATCTCGCTGGGCGGCCGGTTGTCGGCTGGGGCCGAAGGCAGCGCGACGCTTCTCGACGCGCTCGAGCTCGAACGCGAAAACCTGAACGCCGTGTTTCAGCGTGCGCTGGATGACGACGACTACAACTCGCAGGCGCTGAGCGCTGTTCTCGCGCTGGATCCGCTGCTCGCGCTGCGCGGGCCGTTTCGGCTTCACATCGCCATGCTCGACGCGGGCCTGACGAAGCTGGGTGAAACAGAATCGGTGAAGAGGATGCTCGGGCTCGAGGCGAGGGGCAGGGCGCGCATCTCGCGAGGAGAAGGCGACGAAGCGGCGCGCGACATCACCGCGATGATTGCGATCGCGCAGGCCGCGGGGACGACCGAGATCGAAGGCCGCGCCAGCTCTTTCCTCGGCAGCATCGAACGCCAACGCGGCAACCAGGCCGACGCCCGCCGTCACTTCGACGCCGCGCTGGTGCTGCACCGCCGGGCGGGCGATCGCCGCATGGAAGGGCGGACGCTGTCGAACATCGCCGCGCTGCTGGATGAACAGGGGCAAGAACAGCAGGCGCTGATCACCTACCAGCTGGCGCTCGAGATTCACCGTGAGGTTGGCGACCGCCGCTACGAAGGCATCACGCTGCTCAACCTCGGCGTCCAACAGCAGAACCAGAGCCTCTTCGGCCAGGCGAAGCTGAACTACCAGGCGGCGCTGGCGATTCACCGCGAGCTCGGCAGCCGAATTTCCGAAGGCATCGCGCAGATCAACCTGGGTGATTTGAACCGCGATCTCGAACAGCATCCGCAGGCGCTCGCGCACTACCGGGGCGGGCTCGAAATCATGCGGGAAGTCGGCAGCCGCTACCTCGAAGGCGTGACCATCGCGTCGATGGCGTCGCTGTACCAGGAACAGGCGAACCTCGAATCGGCGCACGCGCGGTACACCGAGGCGCTGCGGGTGCTTCGCGAAGTCGGCAACCGCCGCTATGTCGGCACGGCGCTGGCGGGCCTCGCGGCCGTCGACGCGTGCCTGCTGCGGTTCACCGAAGCCGAGACGCAGCTCACCGAGGCAACGAAGATTCTGAACGAGGTGGGCGATCAGAACCTGCTCGACGCGCTCGACATCTACCGTGCGCACCTCGAGCTTTCGCGCGCGCTCGCGACGCCCTCGGACGCGGAAGCCGCCGAGCTCGAGGCGCAGGTCGACAAGCGGGTGCAGCGGGCGGAACGCGCGTCACCTCCCAACGCGTTGCACCCCGCAGGCATGGCGTCACCCGCGGAAAGGTCAGAGCAGGTGCGGGCGGCGCTGCGATCGTTGCGGGCCGCAATGCGCCGTTCGCGGCACACGATTCGGAGCAAGACGTGAAGCCCGGCCGCGACCTCGCGCTCGTGGGGTTGCTGATGTTGGCAGTGCTGGCGCCGCGGCTGCTCGTGTTCGGCGTGAACGAGAACTACTTCGGCGACGCGGTGGTGCGCGCCGAGCTCGGAGGCCGCTGGGCCGAACATCCCCGCGTCATCGGCTCGTTCGACCAGGGCGGCTATCAGTTCGGCCCGCTGCACATCTTGATGCTCGGGGTGCTCACGAAGCTGGGTGGCTCACGCGAGCACATCGGCCGTTGGCTCAGTCTCTTCACCGCCGTGCTGACGGTGGTGCCGCTGTTCTGGTTGACGCGGCGCCTGTTCGACCGCCGTGCCGCGGTCGTCGCGTGCCTCGGGCTCGCCGCCTGGGGCATGCACATTCAGTTCTCGACCACCGCGGCCAGCGAGTCGTTGGGCCTGCTGCTGATTCTCGCCACGGTGGCGTTCTTCGCGCGCGCGGTGTTGGACGAGCACCGGCCGTCGTTGCTTGCGGCCGCTCTCGTCTTCAATCTCGCCTGCGCGACGCGCTACGACGTGTGGTTGTGGGCTCCCGTGTTGTGCGTGGCGTTGGCGCTGCAGAAGCGCTGGCGGTGGGCCGTGATGTTCGGCGTGCTGAGCCTCGCGTTTCCGATCGCATGGTCGTACGGAAACTGGGGCGATCGCGGGGATCCGTTCTTTCCGTTTCGCTTCATCGACGACTACCACCGCCGCTGGTTTCCCGATGGCGAGCAGCTGTGGGGCGTGGCGTCGTACCGCCTGCAGAACTTCGTGTTCTGGCCGGCGATCGCCCTGTTGACGTTGAGCCCATTCGTCGCGCTCGCAGGGATGCTGGGCGTCTGGCGGGCATTTCGCGAACGCCGTGAGCTGCGCTGGTTGGTGGCGCTCATCGTCTTGCCAACGCTGCTGTTCACCTTGCGCAGCACGTTGATGGGCAGCTTCGTGCCGCTGGGCCGGTTCGCGGTGAAAGAGGTCGGGCTGCTGCTGCCGTTCGTCTGGTTCGGCTTTCAGTGGCCGGTCTTGAAGCGGATCCGGAAGCCCCTGCTTTGGGCCGCAGCAGTGACCGCGATTGTTCTTCCGGCGTGGGTCGGGCTCTTCACCCTGCACCGCGACGGCAAGTGGGAGAACTGGCTGCGGCCGGTGAGTCCCGTGTCGACGAACCCGGTCGCTTTGATGAAGGTGGCCCGCTTCCTGAGGACCGAAGTGAACGCGCGAGGCGAAGCGGCGATTCTCGACACCGACGCGGACTACCGCGACCTTCAGCTGGCCTTCTTCTCGGGTCTGCCGGAAGAACGTCTGGCCCGGTACCGGTGGGAGATCTTCCCGCTTCGACTGGCGATGGCCCAGCCGAAGTTCCTCGTGCGCATCGAGGGAGGCGACCTTTCGAAGGTGGCGGCGGTCGAAGGCGATCAGCTGCAGTTCAACGGCTGGACATTTCGCGAGCTCGACGGCTTCGCGCCGCCGTTTCACGTCTACCGGCGGTAGCTCACCGCTTCTTCTTGTGGAACTCGACCTGCCACTGCTGCACGGCCGCGTTGTGGCACTTCAGGTCGGGGCAGAAGAGGTGGGTGCCGTCGTTGCGCGAGACGAAGAACAGATCGTCGCAGTCGAGCGGGTCGAGCGCGGCCTGAACAGCGGCGGATCCGGGTGAGGCGATCGGGCCCGGAGGCAAACCGTCAATCGTGTACGTGTTGTAGGGGTGCGCAGTCTGAAGGTCGGCGCGCGTGATGTTTCTTGAGTAGCGGCCCGTTAGCAGCAGCTTCGCGTAGATGACCGTCGGGTCGGTTTGGAGCTTCATGTCGCGCTTCAGGCGGTTGTGAAAGACGCAGGAAATTCGCGCGCGCTCGTCGACGGCGCCGGTTTCTTTCTCGACGATCGACGCAAGCGTCACGACTTCCAGCGGCGTGAGCGTGACGCCGGCCTTTCTCCTGGCGTCTCGAACGACCTCGAGCGTCCGCGCGACCATTCGCTTCAGCACCGACTCGGCGTTGACGCCGTGGGGGAAGGCGTAGGTGTCTGGGAAGAGGAAGCCTTCGAAGCCGTCGGCGGGGATTCCGAGCTTCCGCGCAAACGCCGCGTCCCTGGTCAGCGCCTGCAGCTTCTCGAGGTTTAGCTCGAGCTCTGAGCCGGCGAGGATCGGCAGAATCTCGTCGAGCCGCAGGCCCTCGGGCACCGTGAAGGTGTACTGCTTCACCTGACCGGCGATGACTTTGGCGATCACCTGCTGCGGCGTGAGCGCCCCCGAGAATTCGTACTCGCCCGCTTTGAGTCGCGGGCCGAGCTTCTCGCGGCGCAGCCAGCCGTAGAGCAGGTCTGCGCTCGAGACGACGCCTTCCGCGGCGAGCAGCTTCGCGACGCCCGTGGGGTTGGTGCCGCCGGGAATGGTGACGAGCTTTTGTTCGGCGGTGCCATAGGGCGTCGCTGCGAACGTCGTGAAGCGTTGTTCGGTGAAGTACCAGAAGGCGGCGGCTCCGAGCGCGCCGACGACGAGCAGCACGACAAAAGCGATCAGCGCCTTCTTCACTCGTCGTCGTTCTTCGGTTGCGAATCGAGCCAGCCCTGAAGAATGAGGCAAGCCGCGACCTGGTCGATGACCTCTTTGCGTTTTTTGCGGGAGACGTCGGCTTCGATCAGCGACTTTTCGGCGGCGACGCTGGTCAGGCGTTCGTCCCAGTAGATGATGGGAAGGGTCGCGTGCTCGCCCAGCGCGTCGCCGAGCTTGCGCGACTCGATGGCGCGGTGGCCTTCAGAGCCATTCATGTTCAGCGGCAAACCGACGATCACCTTTGCGACTTCCTGCTCGGTGATGATTTGCTGCAGCGCGTGAAGGTCGGCGCGGATGTTCGTGCGTCGCACGGTGCTGACGGGGTGCGCGCTGAAGCCGAGCTCATCGGACACCGCTACGCCCACCGTCTTTGATCCCACGTCGAGGCCCATCATCCGCATGCTGGGCAATCTACCTTTCCAGACGGGCATTCCCGCGGGCGAGATGCTCAGGCGCGACCCAAGTGGCTGAATTCACGCCCGGTTCGGCTGGCATCCGCCCTGCTCAAGGGATGTCCACCGCATCAAGCGGCAACGGACCCCACAAAAGGCAAAACGAACATGAGCGATGCAATCGGTGGCAGCGGTGGTGGCGGCGGCGGCGGTTTCGACATCCAGGGACTCATTGGCAGCATCGGCGGCCTTTTGGGTCAGGGGAAGGGCGGCGAACAGAAGGGAGGCAGCGCTGAGGGAACGCAGAAGCAGGGAGGCGGTCTGCAGAGCATGCTCGACCCGCTCGGCCTGTTTCCCATGCTCGGTGCGCTGATCGGCCAGACCAATAAGGGCGTGAACGCCAATGAGATCACAGCGGCAGGCAAGTTCGAGAACAACGAGATTGCGGAGTTTCAGAAGAGCCAGAAAGAGCTCAAGGCGCCTGCCGATAATCCGGCGAAGACGGACTACGTTACCAAAGGCGATCTGCAGAAAATCGGCGACGGCTACGCGCCTCGCGACCTAAAAGACATGTCGGTTGCCGCGCAGGAGCATGCGGTGAACGCGATGAACAACGCTCATGAGCCGGGTCGCCTCTCGCAGGATTCGAAAGCGACCGCTGTTCACGTGGATTCGCAAGGGCGAGCGACCAGCGAGTCGAGGCAGACCGCGGCACAGCAGGAAAACAAGCAGGACGAGCGGACCACTTCAGCGCAGGCCCAGACTGGAGTCGTTACGGTACAGACTCCAGAGCAGCTAAAGCGCGCCGCCGAGCTCAAAGAAGAAAAGAAACACCTCGAGTACATCTTAAGTAACTACCGGACTGAGTTCGAAACTGGCGCTACCAAGGACGGCAACGTCGACGCAGCGGACTTGCGCCTGATTGCCAGCCAGGGTTTCACGCCCGAAGCGAGAGCAGCCGCACAGTACCTGCTCGATCGCCCGGAACTCATGTCCTCGCTGATGAGTGCGTCGGGTGGAGGCAACGGTCTGATCAACAGCAGTGCGATAAAGGCTCGGGTCGACGCGCTGATTGGAATGACCCAAAACCCCGTCATTCAATCCACCGACCCCGTCGGCGGTCCGGGCGGTCCGGGCGGTCCGGGCGGTCCGGGCGGTCCGGGCGGTCCGGGCGGTCCGGGCGACACGAACGGCACGGGTCCAGCGACGGCAAAGCCCGCGAAGACGCTCCACGAGGCATTGGGAAACATCGCTGACGACATCGAGAAGAAGCAGACCGAGATCGCGGCGGGCGGCAAGAGCCCGGAGCAGACCGCCATGATGAATCAGGAATTGGAGAAGCTCGTGATGCGCTTCCAACAGATGTACCAGCTCCTCAACAACCTGCGGAAGTCCTTCCACGACATGTCGATGCACTCGATTGGCTACATCGGCCGCTAGCCATGAACCGGATCATCAAAGGAACCCAACCCATGCTCTCCAGTTCAGGTGTCGTTTCCGAAGTGTCTGAAGTGTCCGAAGTCAGCGAAGGCAAGTCGACGTGGGCGGAAGTCGGCGGGCTGACCTCAAACCACGCACGAGCCATCGCCGAAATCGGCTGTGACTTCGCCGCCGCAGGCCGCCTCGACGAAGCGCGGGTCGTCTTCGAAGGGCTCGTCGCGATGAACCCGAAGGATTCCGCTGCCCACG
>JAYUXE010000408.1:0-11048 GCA_043753165.1 Archangiaceae bacterium
GCAGAGCGCGGGTGGCTCAACGAAATTGATCAGCACGACCCGCTGCTGCTCGACTTCGTGATGAAGCGTTGTTTGAGACTTCGCGAGAACGGCAAGGAACACCGGCTCGCCGATGACCTCTTCCAGCTTCGGCCGGAAGTCTTCCCGCGCCTCGGCTAAACGGGGCAGGCCTTCGACAGCTGCCGGTTCTTCCAGTGCGCTGCGAGCATCAGCCCGGCGCCCGTCACCGTCATCGCCGTCTCGGCCACGAAGAAATCGTGGAAGGCCGTCACGCCCACTGCCAGCAGCGTCACGCCCACCGCCGCCATCCCCAGCACCGCCTTGCTGTGGTGGAACCGGTAACCGGGGATGAACGCCCACGCGGCCGTGCCGATGACGCCCACCAGCAACACCGGGTGCCAGCCGCCCATGTATTCCGCCAGCGCGGGCGCCAGCATCAGCACCACCGGCGTCGCGAAGCAGTGCACCAGGCAAATCATCGACAGCACCTGACCGAACAGGTCGCCGGCCGTCGACGGGTGAGGATGCGGATGCGCGTGCGCTTCCATACGAAGCCCACTGCTAGATCCAACCGTTCCGTTACGCAAGTGGCTGGCAACTGCAACAAGTTTGCAATTAGCGCTTCTGCACCCACATGTCGCGGCCCTGCACGAGGTCGACTTCGCCCGCGAACTGCGCGAACTCCTCGTAGCCCTTCGGTGGCACGCGCGACATCGACAGCAGGTAGTCCTCTTCGATGGTGAGCACCTGGCCCGTCTGCTTTTCGCGGCGCACGTAGCTTCCCCACGGGCAGCGGCTCTTCACCTCGGCCACCGGGCCCGAGAGGCTCCAGCCGGCGGGCAGCTTCATCGTCGCCAGCGTGTGGCTCGCCTCGGTGCCGTCGATGAACAGGGGCGTGCGGCGGTTGCTGAGCTGAAGGAATCGCCGGCCGAGCAACATCGGAAAGGTCGCCCCCTGCAGCACGAGCTTGTTGTCGCCTTCGACGCGGGCGAACCGCGGCGCCGTGAACGTGTACCGGACGATGACGGGGGCCCCCACCGTGCGCTTGAAGTCGAGCTCGAGCTTCGAAAGGTCCGCCCCACCGAAGTAGCGCGACAGCGCGCTCTGCAATGCCTGCTCGCGCTGGTCGGGGGCAATGCTGTCCAGCGCCTCGGCCAGCTGCGCGGCTTCGAACCCCTGGTACGCCTCGACGCCCGTGCCCGAGAGCTTTCCGTCGGCGGTGAGCTCGAGGTTCAGCGTCACTTCCTTGCCAGGCCGTTTCACGCGCGGGGGCGTCTGCACCTTCTCGGCTTTCACGCCCGGCTCGGGCATCAGGTACGCCTCACGGCTCGCCGCGACTTCCGGCAACTCGCCAAAGGGCGCGTAGCGAATCAACGGGTCCAGCCACACGGTTTGCGTTGCTTCGCCGTCTTTCACCAGGGCGCGAAGACAGAGGTACGGCAGCAGCTGCTCAGACGGAAAGAGGTAGGTCGCCGGGTCGGCCGTGAACGTCCGCACCACCGCGAGCCGCACGTCGAAGTTCAGCGCCTTTAACGACGCGTACAGCAACCACAGGCGGCTGCCGCGGTCTTGCGCCACGCTCGTCGCGGCCGAAACGCTCAACCCCGCATCCCGGCCCGACAGCTTTTCCATCACCGCCGCGTACAGCGCCTTCACCCGTTCGACGCCCTGCGTCCCTTCTGTCGCGGCCCGCGCGAACGCTTCCACCTCGACCGTCACCTGCCCCTTGTCGAGAAACGCATCGGCGTAGGCGGAGACGAGGCCGTCGTTGCCGGTCGAGCCAGCGCCCACGCTGACGAACGGAAGAAACTCGTTGCCCGACGGCGGCCCCTGCGGCTCGGGGATGTACGGAGCGACCCGCCGTTCTTCGTGCGTGAAGACCTCTTCGTTGCCTTCCACGCGCGGCTGCGGCGCCTTCATGTTGTGCGCGTCGACCTTCATCTCTGTGCCCTTGTCGGCGATGACCGCGTAGGTCGACCAGTTGTTCGGCTGCCGCGCGATTTGAAAATAGAAGCTCGAGGCCGTGAAGCCCGGCTGCGTGGGCCCACGCGGAGGGTGGGCGAGCAAATACTCGTATTCGACGAAGTCACCGACCTGCACCCCCGGCAGCGACACCGCGTCTTTGCCTTCGAAGCTCTCGGGCTCGAGCACGCGGCCGTCGGCCTTCAGCGTCCGCAGCTTCAGCACCACGGCGCCGGCAGGCAGGTTGACCTCGCCGATTTCAGAGACGCCGCTCTGGTCCAACGCCTTCTGAATGATGTGAATGCGATCCACCTGCGAGCCATCGGGATACGCGCGCACCGCCGCCGCATCGAGGATGTACGCCGCCGGCACGTCTTCCGCACCGGGGGCCGCCTCGTACGCCTTCAGCGCCTCTTCGGTCGAAATCGCGCGTGACGCGAGCAGCTCTTTTCCCGTCTTCGCGCGTTCGACCAGACGGCGCAGCGCGAGGTCGGCCCCGTCGCGAAGCAACGCCTTCTCGCGCGCCTCGAGCGCCAGCGCCGGCTTGCCCGCGTAATCGTAGACATCGCCCAGCTGCTTCAACACCAGCGCGCTGCGCGGCCACTGCACCGACAACCGCTTCAACAACGCCGCCGCCTCGTCGTACTTCCGCAGCGAGACCCACGCGTTCGCCAGCAGCGAGGCGACCCCCACCTGGCCCGGGTCGCGCTCGAGCATCGCTTCGTAGACCTTTGCCGCTTCCTCCAGCTTCCCGCGCACGCGCAACGCATCGGCCTCGCGGCTCAGCGCCCCCGGGCACTTCTTCAGCAGCGGCAGCATGGACTCGGCTTCCTCGGCTGCATCGCGCCGCCGCGCCACGTCGTACCGCAACGTCAACGCCTCGCAGTCGCCCGGCCGCTGCGCCTCGGCCAACAGCGCCGTCGCCACCGCCTGCGCGTCGATGCCCAGCGCGAGCTCGACCCGCGCCTGCAGCTCGAGCACCGGAGCGCCCGCTGGCTGATGCGCCGTTCGCGCCGTCTTCAAGATTTCCAGCGCGTCGAGGTGGCGGCCGTCGTCCAGCGCGAGCACCGCCGTCAGCAGCTGCGCGTGCACGAGGCCCGGGTCTTTCGCCAGTGCGGCCTCGAGGTCTCGCGTGGCCCGGCCGCGGGCGACCTTCGTCGGCACCGTGCGGTCGGCCAGCTGCAATTCGGCACGCAGCACCGACACCACCGCGCCGACGTACGCGGGGGGCAGGGTGGCAATCAGCCGTTTCGAACCATCGCGATCGCGGTTCATCGCATCGCGCGCCGTCACCACCGCCGCCAACGCCGTGCCCACGTCTTGCGAGAGCGCGACGTGAAGCTCGGCCGCAGAGCCGAACAGCCGTTTCGGTTTTCCGACCAGCTCGACGGCTTTCACGTCCCACTTCGCGGCCGGCCCCGTGGCGGCGCGGAAGGTCAGCCTGGCGGGCTGCCCATCGAGGCGCATCACCTGCAGGTTCAGCTGCCCCATCTGTTCATCGCGCGTCATCCGCACCATCAGCCGGTGCGTGCCTGCCTGCAGCTTCACCGCGCGCGACGTCAGCGTCGGCGCCGGGGCTGACCACGTGAAGCGCGAGAACAACGGCGTGCCGTCCAGCGTCGCGGCGTGGTCCATCGCGGTCACCGTGCGCACCACGTACGCGCCCGACTGCGGCACGTCGAAGTCCATCGCCACCACGAACAAGTCTCCGACGCCCGGCTCGGGCGACAGCGACATGCGGCCATCGGGGAACACCAGGGTCCGCACGTCCCCATTCAGCGGGGGCGCGAGCGTCACCGCCTCGATTTTTCCGGATCGCTCGACCGCGGTCGGCTCGCCGAGGCTCAGCGTGTGAAACGCAGAAAGGGGGCCGATCAACGTGCAGGTCGTGGGGCCGCCCATGTCCGCGAGCGTCGCGTTCTGCGCCGTCTGGTCTCCGCGCGTGAGCTGGATGTTCGCGACCGCACTGCGCAGCAGCTGCGCCGCGTCACCGTCGAGCCCCGCCGCGAGCAATGCCGGCGCGCGCTCGAGAATCAAATCGTCCGTGCCGCCCGCGGTGCCCGACACATCGAACGCCACGCGCGCGGCCACCGAGGCCAGCGGGTGCTGCGGCGCGCGTTCCATCAAATCGAGCGCAGCGAACAGAATGCGTTCGGGGTGCGCGACCCGCAGCGCCAACGCCATCTGGCCGTACAGGGCCCAGGGCTCGCGTGGGTCTTTCGCCACGCCATCGTCGAAGAGCTTCGTCGCCTTCGCTGCGTCCGATTCGACCAGCATTGAATGGAACCCCGCGAGCGCCATCGTCCGCGCCGACGCGTTCGGCAGCAGTGCGTCTTTCGACGCCGTCTCGAGGATTTCGGTGGAAGAGGCGACCTGCGGAACACAACCCGCGGTGACGAGCAGCAGAACGACGAGCGCACGAAGCTTCACGCCGCCGCTATAGCGTCATTTCGCCTACCGCTGTTGCAAAGCCCGCTCGAGCCGCGCCCGTTCGGCCTGCGCATTCTCGAGCTGCCTTCGCACTTCATCGCGCTGCTCGAGCGTCAGCTGCAGCTCGCGCGAGAGCTCTTCGTATTTGCGTTCGACATAGAACCTTTCTTGCGAGCTGACGTCGACCTGCTGGGTCAGCGGCGCCAGCTGGGCGTCGAGCTGCAAACGTTCTTCGTCCCAATGCAGCTTTTCCATCTTCGCTTGCGTGTCTCTGCCCGCGAGCTCTTGCGCGTGCTGTTCGGCCGCGGCCATGGTCGCCGACTCGAGCTCGCCCACGCGCGTCTTCGCTTCCTGCAGCGCCGCCTCGAGCTCACGCGTCTTCTGCTTTTCGCTCAAGAACTTCTGCGCCATCGCCTGGTGCTTGTCTTTTTCGGCCTGCAGCGCGGCGTTCGCGTCGGCGACCTGCTGCTGGTCTCGCGCCGAGGCCATCGCGTGCTTGTCTTCGAGGTCCTTCAGCTTGGCGTCTTCGATTTCGCGGTCGGTCTTTCGCGCGGCTTCGATGGCCTCGATGCGGGTCAGCGCCGTGTCGCGTTCGGCCAGCGCCGTCGCCAACGCCTCGGTGTGCTCGGCGACGCGTTGGTGCTCGGCCGACAGCTGCGCGTGGCTCTGCTCGAGCGCTTCGTTCGTCTGCAGCAACACGTCCTTCAGCTGCGCCTGCTGGTCTTCCAGGTCGGCGCGCGTCTGCTGGTGCGCGGCCTGTTCGGCCTCGAGTGCGGCTTCGAAGTCTGCGCGCGTCTGCTGGTGCGCGACCTGCTCTGCTTCGAGGGCGGCGTTCGAATCGGCGCGCGTCTGCTGGTGGGCCACCTGCTCGGCCTCGAGCGAAGCGTTCGTGCGTTCGTCCTGCTCGGCGCGCGTCTGCGCGTGCGCGTTCTGTTCGGCCTCCAGCGCCCCGCGGGTCTGGCTGTGTGCCTGGTTCTCGCGTTCGAGCGCCGCCTTCATCTCGCGCTGCGCCGCGACTTCGTTGACCAGGTTCTCGCGCGATTCCTGCAGCTCGTTGCGCAGCTGTTCGGCCTGCACCTTCGTCTGCTGGTACAGGCCCTGAATCTCGTCCAGCTGGGCGCGGAGCTTGGGGGTCGTTCCACCGACGGTGCGTTCGGCCTGCACCGCGGACTCGGCTTCTTCGCGCTTGTTCTTCTCGGCCTTCAGCTGCGCCTGCGCCTTGCTCGCTTCGCCTTGCGAGGTCTTCAGCTCGGCCTGCGCGGCCTTGAGGTCTTTCTGCGCGGCCTTGAGGTCCTTCTGCGCGTTGGCGACCTCGTCGCGGGTCGACTTGAGCTCATCGGCTGCTCGTTTGAGCAACTCGAGCAGCTGTTCTGTCGAAGGCCCCGCCGCTTTCGCCATACCGGGGCCGGTTCTACTTCTTCTTCGGGGGCGGGGTCGGCTTCTTCGTCACGGGGGGTGGCGGCTTCGCCGGGGGCGGTTTTTTCGCGGCAACCGGCGCCGGTCGCGCGATGGGCCGCGGCGGAATCGGAGGCGTGGGTGCAGGCGGCTCTTCCACCAGCACCTGCATCGGCACCACCACCGCCGGCACTTTCAACCCTTCGACCACCACGTTGCGAAACGCGCACGTGCCTTCGAGGCAACCGACCGCAGGACGCGGCGGCTCACCGAACAGCGTCTTCCAGTCTTTGCCGAGGACGAGCCTCTCACCCAGCGGGCGCTGGTCCCTGCCTTCGCCGACCAGGGCCGAGAGGTCGCCCGTCGCGGGGTCGATGCGCAGTTCGAGGTGCGTGGCCGAAAGGCCGGCCGGCAGGGGCGCCGTCATCGCACCGCGCTTGCTGCCCAGCGCCCATTCTAGCGATGGCTCGGCGCCAGCGCCCGACACGACCAGCGCCACATAGCGGCCGGGCTCACCCACCAGCAGCAGCGCACTTCGCGCATCGGCGCGCGGGCCGAAGAAGAGCTTGCGCACGGGCTCCATTGCGCCGCGGCGAATCTGCTGGGTCTCGACGCGCGCCGACAAGGCGAGCCCGTCTGCCGACAGGTCGACGTCGATGACGGTGCGCCCCGTGGCGAGGTCGTCGTCCACCGGGTAGTTGATGGTGTCCTTGTCGACCACGGGCTTGCGGCCCATTGCCACCAGCGGCACCGTGTCGGGCCCTTCACCCAGGGTGAGGTGCCGGCTCGACTGGTCGATGCGGCCGGGCGGCGTCATCGGAAACTTGTTGCCGAAGTCCGTCGTCAGCTCGATGCCCGCGGGCTGCCGCTTCGCCGCCGTCCGGTCGCGCAGCATCGCCGCCGCCAGCACCGCCACCGCGCTCATCACGAGCCCAATCGCGATCGCCCGCACCACGCTGCGGCCGAGCTCACGCGCTTTGCGAATCGCCCGCTGCGCAGGACTCGTGTGTGCGGTGCCAATCATCGACGTCACGGGCACCAGCGGCTCGAGGTCGATCAGCAGCTCGGCGACCGACTGGTACCGGTCGGCCGGCAGCACCTTGAGGCACCTGCTCACGACCGCGTCGAGCCGCTTGTCGAGCGCCGGCTTCTTCACGCTCAAAGGGTCGTAGTTGCCCTTCGGCGTCTCACCGACCATCAATTCGTAAAGCAGAATTCCCAGCGAGTAGATGTCGGCCCGGTGGTCGGCCGAGCGCGCGTCGACCTGCTGTTCAGGCGCCATGTAGGCGGCGGTGCCCATCGCCACGTGCGTCTGGGTGAGGTTTCGAAGGCCGCCCGCATCGGCGCGTTCATCGAGGCCGGCGAGCCCGAAGTCGGTCACCTTCGCGATGCCGCCCGCCTGGTCATCGAAGAGAATGTTCTCGGGCTTCAGGTCGCGGTGAATGACGCCGCGGTTGTGCGCGTAGTCGATGGCCCGGCACACCTGCTCGAACATCTTCAGCGCCTGCCCCGGCATGTACAGCGGGTTGCGCATCTGCTCGCGCAGCGACGGGCCGTCGACAAACTCCATCACCAGGTAATAGGTGGTGTCTGTCTTTCCCTTGTCGACGATGGAAACGATGTTCGGGTGGCGCAACGCAGCCAGCGCGGCCCCTTCTTTTTCGAACCGCGCGACGAACGACGCATCTTTCGCGAGCTCGGCGTTCAGCAGCTTCACCGCGACCTGGCGGCCCAGCGACAGCTGCAGCGCCTCGTGGACCTCGCCCATTCCCCCCCGTCCCACCACCTTTTCCAGCCGATACCCCGGGATGAAGTCCGGAGGACGCGAGCGGCTGACGGACGTGGTTTCGAGGGCTGCCATCGAGGGAAGAAATGCGCGGCCGAGTATGCAATCAATTTTCCGCGGGTCCGTAGAACATTCGGCCGCGGCTGATTCCCATCCACCGCGACAGGTGGCCGCGCGCCCGAGAATCCCCTCGGGCACGCGGCTGCATTTTTCGTTAAGGCTCTTCGCGTGGCGCCGAGTCTGAAAATCCAGAAGCTTCAGGCGCTGCACCGTCGGCTGGATCAATGCCGCGTGTGCCCCAACATGATTCGCCCGGTCGTGCACGGGCCGGCCATCGATTCCGACATCTTTCTCATCGGCCAGGCCCCGGGCCCGCGCGAAGGAAGCTTCGGCCGCCCTTTCGCGTGGACGGCGGGGAAGACGATGTTCCGCTGGTTCGAAGAAGCACTGGGCGCCGACGAAGAAACGGTGCGCCGGAAAATCTTCATCGCCGCCGTGGCCCGCTGCTTTCCGGGCAAAGCGAAGGGTGGCGGCGACCGAAGGCCTGACGAAGACGAGACGCGCGCGTGCCGCCCCTGGCTCGAAGGCGAGGCCAAGATTCTGAAGCCGAAGCTGCTGCTGCCCGTGGGTTCGATGGCAATCGAGCAGGTGCTCGGCGAGAAGGGGCCGCTGACCCAGTTCGTCGGCAAGACGATTCGCCGCGAATGGTTGGACATGCCCGTCGACATCATCTGCCTGCCGCACCCGTCGGGCGCCTCGACGTGGCATCGCATGGAGCCCGGCATCGGGCTGCTGAAGAAAGCACTGTCACTCGTGGGCAGACATCCCGCGGTGATCCACGCGTTCGGTTGAGACTCGTGGTAGGCCGCGAGCCTTATGGCCTTCCCTCCGAACGCTTTCGCCGTCCACGACGGGCGCGTCTATTCCGAATGGGAAGTGCACAAGCTGTCGGTCGCTGGCGTCCGAAAATTCGGCCTCGCCGGCGTCATGAGCGCGGCGTTTCTGATTCTGCTCGACGCGCTCGTCTTCCGTGACGGCCGCCCGGAAGTCGCGTTGCCCGGATGGCTGCCGCGCGTCTCGCTGGGGCTCGCGGCCGGCATTTCGCTCGCGTTCTTCGCGATGGCAAAGGCGCGCAGAGTCGAGCTTCAGCGGCCCCGCGCGCTCTCGACGCTGCTCGCCTTTGCCCTCTGCGGCGCCGGAGCCATGGCTGCTGCCGCCGCCGGTGGGCTCAATGGCCCCCTGGGCTTCGGGCTGGTGCCGGTGCTGTTTTTCTGGCCGATGCTCGTGCCGGGCGGCACCGTGTCCGCGCTGCTCCCGATTGGCGGGGGCGTGCTGGTGCACCTGGGCGTGGTGCTCGCACTTTCGGATTCGGGGCTTTCGCCTGAAGGCCGCGCGCTGGGAGGCGTGTTGGTGATGGCGTCGGCCGCAGCGTTGGGTACGGCACAGGCGATCGAGCACTGGCGCGGGCGGGCGGCCGAGTTCTCGCAGCACGACTGGCTCACCAACGCGCTGTCTCGCCCCTTCCTCGAAGAAAGGCTGACCGCGCTGTGTGCGCAGCGGTCACGCAGCCTGGCGCCCGTGTCGCTGGTGATGTTCGACGTCGACCGGTTCAAGACCATCAACGACACGTGGGGCCGCGGCGCGGGCGACGAAGTGCTCGAGATGCTGGTGTCGGGGGTGAAGGCAGAGATTCGCGCCAGCGATTTCATCGGGCGTTACGGCGGCGACGAGTTCCTGCTCGTGCTCGACGAATGTGAAGGCAACGCGGCGATGTCGCTGCTCGACCGCTTGCGCCAGCGCTTCGGCGACAAGCCGATGATGGTCGGCGACAACCAGGTTCGCATCAGCTTCTCTGCCGGCATCGTCTCCGTCAGTGCGGGCGACCCGCTGGTGGTGAAGGACCTGCTGCGGAATGCCGAACGTGCGCTGGTGAACAGCAAAGAGGCTGGCCGCAATCGGACGGCGATGGCCCCGCCGCCTCCGCCGCCCGAAGTTCCTCCCGGGCCGACGACGAACCCGGAAGAGACCGCGGTCGGCGTCAGCGAGTAACCTCACAGCGTCTTCAAATACTCGAGCACCGCGCGCCGTTCGCCCGCCTCGAGCCCCAGCCCGAACTCGTGGCCCTGGTTCCCTTTGCCGTAGAGCGCGGTGTCGTAGACGGCCGGCCCCGCACAAACCGCCGGCACCGTCGAATCCCAGCCCACGCGCTGCAGGTCGTACTTGCGGCTGTCGCGCGTGCGCAAAAAACATGCGGGACGAAGCGCGGGGTCGAGCACTGCATCGAGCGTCGGCACCGAGCCATTGTGAAGGTACGGCGCCGTCGCCCACACCCCATCCAACGGTGGAGCGACGTACCCATCGGTCGCCGCCATCGTCGACCGCTTCCCGAACCACGTGCGGTTGTAGTGCTGCGCAAAATCCATGCGGTGCATGAAGTCGTTGCGCGCGGCATCGGTGCCGACCTTCTCGAGCGCCACCACCTTCGACGGATACGTCGGGTGCTTCCCGTACTCGCCGTGGCACCCCGAGCAGCTGTCTTCGAACAACGCCGCGCCTTCTCGCGCGAGCTTCTTGTCGATGGGCCCCGGGTACTTCGGCGCCTCGATGGTTCGCAGGTACGCGAGCACGTCGGCAAAGTCCGGCTCGGCCGCGACCAAATCGTCGAACGAATTTCCCGGCGGCGACATGAACTGCATCAGCGACCGCGTGAAGTCGCCCTGCAGCTCACCGCCGTAATACAGCCGCGTCTTCTTCTTCAGCAGCCACCACGCCGGAACATCCGTCTCGGGCGGAGGCGTCTTGAGCATCGGGAAATACGGCGCTTCCACCCACGCGAAATCTTCGGTTCGCCGGTGTGAGAAGAAGTACCCGGTGAAGTACAGCGCCGCGACCGTGCCCCACGTCTTCGCCCGCGCGTACGGCGCCAGTTCCTTCTGGTACCCGAGCCAGTTGTGAAGCACGCCCAGCTCTTCCGCCGTCGGTGCGAGCTCCTTCAGCTTCGCGTCATCCACCAGCGACGAATCGGCCGCGAGCGTTGCATCGATGAAGCTGTTGCCGAGCCCCATCACCCACTCCCCGCGCAGCGGGCCGGCGTGACACAGCAGACAGTTCTCAGCCACCACGGGCACTTCGCCCAACCAGCGTCCCGAGTACCCGTTCGGCACCTGGCTGTTGATGCCATCGCGGTCTTCCAGCAGCGGCACCGCGTCTTCGGGGTCGAACACCGGCGTCGCCAACGCATCCACCAGCGCCACCGGCACTCCCTGCTTCAAATAGCTGCGATTGAGCAGCAGCTTTCTTCCGCGCGCGGGGTCGGGCTTTTCTCCGGATGCGCCGACATCGGGCTCGATGAACTGGGTCGGAAAACAGGACGCGATCAACAGCAGGGCTGGGGCAAACCGTCTCATCGATTCGGCCACCGTAGAACATCGCGAGAAACTTTCCCGCTGCTGCGCTCGCAGCGCGAAGCTGCCAT
>JAYUXE010000409.1:0-2040 GCA_043753165.1 Archangiaceae bacterium
TGCTTCCTCGGCCGCGTCGCCGCCCACCATCAACACCCGAAGTCCGATGTCCGCCATCAACCCCCCGAACACGCGGGCCGAGGCTACTACTCCTGCGCACAGTGCGATCCGTCAGCCGGTGCGTTTCTGGCGCGTCGCTGCTTTCGCCAAGCATTCCTTGAATTGTGCTTAGCGTTGTGAAATTTGAGCTTCGCCTTCGCTGCCGAACCCTTAATTCAACCTGGTGAACCGATGACGACCCCGCTGATTCTCTCGAAACCGTCGCTGCGCGAGTTCCTCGAAATCCCGTACGACGAGCTCGAAGAGCTGAACCTGGAAGCGAAGGACGCCCGCATCAAACGCAAGTCCGTCGACAAGCTGCGCGAAGAACGGATGAAGTACCTCGCCGACGAGAAGCGAATCAAAGCGGTCACCGTGTGCTTCACCGACCTCGAAGGCCGGATGCACATGCTGGACTACGACAAGAAGTTCCTTCTGAAGTCGGCGGACAACCTGACCTTCGACGGGTCGTCGATTCGGGGCTTCTCGCAGCAGCAGGAATCCGACCTGCGCCTGGAAATCGACTGGCCGGCCTTCTACTGGCTGCCGTCCGATGTCTTCGGCCCGGGCAAGGTGCTCGTCTTCGGCGCCGTCATCGACCGCGACGGCTCGCCCTACATCGCCGACCTGCGCGGTCGCCTGAAGTCGTACACGGATTCGCTGTTCAAGAAGGACCAGACGGTGTGCCACGTCGCGCACGAAATCGAAGGCTTCCTGTTCAAGGGCCGCGACGCCGAACGCCACTTCCACGAAACCAACGTGTTCGACTTCATCAGCACGGGCGGCTACTACCACTCGCTGCCGGGCGACGCGCTGCGCCGGTTCATCGACTCGGCGGCGGAAGTGCAGCGGGCGATGGGGTTTGCGAATGAGAAGGACCACCCGGAGGTCGCTCCGAGCCAGTTCGAGATGAACTTCAGCTACGCCGACGCGGTCATCGGCGCAGACCAGGTGCAGCTGTACAAGCTGCTGTCGCGCCAGGTCGCCGCGCAGATGGACCTGACCGCGTGCTTCCTGCCGAAGCCGGTGACGGGCGTGAACGGCAACGGCATGCACACGAACATGTCGCTGAACCGCAAGGGCGTGAACGTGTTCCACGACAAGAAGGGCCAGGACGGCCTGTCGAAGGAAGGCTGGAAGTTCATCGAGCGCATCCTCTCGAACGCGCCCGACATCTGCCTGGTGCTGAACTCGTCGGTGAACGCGTACCGCCGGCTCGACCCGCACTACGAGGCGCCGAACCAGATCAAGGCCTCGGCCATCGACCGCGGAGCGATGGTTCGCATCCCCCTCGGCAACGAGAAGTCGGCCCGCATCGAAGTTCGCAGCGTCGCGCCCGACGCGAACCCGTACATGAGCGTGTACACGATTCTTCGCACCGGCCTCGAAGGCCCCATCAACAACGAAGACGCGAACAAGAAGTCCCGCACGCGCTTCCTGCCCGACAACATCTACGACGCGAACCGCCTCTTCAAAGGCAGCAAGTTCGCGCAGTCGATTTTCGGCGACAAGGTGCACGAGAAGTTCGCCGAGCTGAAGAACCTGCAGGCCGAGCGTTGCCCGAAGGCGCTGGGCGCGCGCGTGAAGACCTCGGAAATCCAGTTCCACCACGAGGTCACCAACCAGTACCTCTGGAACCAGTTCTAAAGAACGTGGCTTTCACACTGCTCGCCGGTTCGTCGCATCCGAAGCTTTCGGCGGCGCTCGCCCAGAAGCTCGGCTTTCCGCTGGGTGAGTGCCGCATCGAACGCTTCCCCGACGGGGAATCGGAAATCGAGGTGCAGTGTGACGTGCGTGGGCAGGACGTGTTCGTGCTGCAGGCGCTGAATGCTCCGGTGGGCGAGTACCTGCTCGAGCTGACGTTGATGGCAGATGCGATTCACCGCGGCGGCGCGAAGAGCGTCACCGCGGTGGTGCCGTACCTGGGCTACGCGCGGCAAGACCGCCGTGAGCTCGGGCGTGAGCCGTTGGGCGCGCGGGTGATGGCAGAGCTGTTGTCGG
>JAYUXE010000410.1:0-2040 GCA_043753165.1 Archangiaceae bacterium
CCCGCGTATTCTTTTCGCAGGCGCTCGTTCAGCTGGTGGCGCTTCACGTTCTCTCGTTCCCCAAATGCGCCGCTGGCCAGCTTGTTGCGAATCAGCCCCTGCAGGCCGCGGCCGACGGTCGACAACCCGACCGTCCACACGATGATGCGGGTCGAAGGGATGGCGCCCAGGCGCCGCTTGATGACGGCGAAGAGCGCGTCGACGTCGGTGTCGGCGCCCACGTCTGCGGACGAGAGCTCGAAGTGGGCGATGGCCGGGCGGTTTTTTTCGACGGCCGCAGCAAAGGCGTCGAGCTTGCTCAGCGGTGAGCCGTCTTTTCCGCCTTCGACGCGGACGACGTCGAGGGTCTGGAATTTCTGCGCGAGCAATGCGGCCGCGCCGTCGAGCACGTTCTGACCGACGGACTGGTGGACCACGAGGGTGGGCCCGGTGGCGAGCAGCGTGGCGACCAGCAGGAGCACGCGGGCGTTGTAGTGATACACGCGGAAAAATGCTCGAACCCCTCGACGGCACCCTTTTCGGCAAAGACCAGCAATGCTTCGGCTGTGGCCCCAACCACCCGATTGGCTTTCATCTGACGTTCGTTCAGGAAGCGGAACACGTGGTGACGAAGTTCGTGCCGGGCACGCAGTACCAGGGGCCGCCGGGAATCATGCACGGCGGGCTGGTGATGACGCTCGCGGACGAGGTGGGCGCGTGGGCACTGCTCGCGTTCAAGGAAAAGTTCGGCTTCACCGCGTCGGTGGAAGGAAAGCTGCGGCGCCCCGTGCGCATCGGGGTCGAGACGGAAGGCCGCGCGTGGATCTCAAAAGAGTCGTCGCGGGTGGTGCGGGTGGGCGTGAAGATTTCGCAGGGCGGCGAGGCGTGCTTCGAGGCCGACCTCGGGTTCGTGCTGATGGACAAGCTCGCGGCCGAGAAGATGCTGCAGGGCCCGATTCCTGAAGAATGGCTGCGCTTCTGCCGATGATTGAGGCGTTCGTCGCGACGTTGCGAAGGGCCGCTGCGGTGGGGGACGCCTCGGTCGCTGCGCTGACCCGAATCGTCGAAGAACGTTCGTTCGGTGCGGGTGCGTTTCTGCTCGAGGCAGGGCAGCGCGCCGAGTGGAGCTACTTTCTCTTCCACGGCCTCGTGCGCGAGTTCTATGTCAGCGAGACGGGCGAGGCGCATACGCGCAGCTTCATCGCCGAGAACGGGTTGACCGGCTCACTCGTCGACCTGCTGTCGGGGCAGCCGGCGATCACGTGGATTCAGGCGCTCGAGCCGACGCGCACGCTCGCGTTTCGGCACCGCGAGTTCGAAGCGCTGTGCGCGCGCTTCGCCGATTTGCAGAACCTGGCGCGACGCCATGCCGAGGCGCTGTACGTGCGGAAAGCGCGGCGGGAACACCAGATGCTCGCGCTGCCGGCGAAGGCGCGTCACGCGGCGTGGCTCGCAGAGAACGCCCAGCTAGACCCGCGCGTTCGACGAAACCTGTTGGCGTCGTACCTGGGAATTACGCCCGAACACCTCAGCCGGCTGCGTTCCGCGGCGGTGAGAAAATCCACGCCACGAGCAGGAAGGCGGCAAGGAAGTAGGTGAAGCGCGCAAAGACCAGCGGTACGGCGACGGCGCGCGGCGTGACGTAAATCAGAATTCCGATCGCGACCTGGACGTAGCGGCTGAGGAAGACCAACGCCTTTTCCGGCCCGGTGTTCTGCGGCAGCACGAAGCTCAAGAGCACGATGCCGAACGAGCCGAGGTGAAACTTCAGCAGGCTTTCCCAGACTTGAAGGCTGACCTCGGTCGCGGTCGGACCCACGCCCTGTTCCGCGTTCGCGAGCATCACCAGGAAGTGGAAGTTCTCGAGCCAGTCGAGGATCCCGAGGAGGCCGAGCAGAATTGCCGAGAGCAGCACGAGCGAACGCCGCGCGCCGCGGTCGAACATCACCATCGCCGTGGCGAGGAAGACGAGCTCGTAGAGGACGATGAAGAAGTTGTCGAAGCCGACGGCGGCGCGCAGTGCACCCGGGTTCGCGAGCAGCTTCTGAAGGTAATCGGCGG
>JAYUXE010000411.1:0-2040 GCA_043753165.1 Archangiaceae bacterium
ATCGGGCGCTTGAACAGCGACTCGAGCAGCGCGGCGAAATCCGAGGCGCGCTTCACGTCGGGGTGGGTCAGCGGCAACACCTGCTGCGCCGTCTTCCAACGCTGGCCGGGCAGCACGAGGCGCGGCTCGGCGAGGACGACGAGCTCGAGGTGCTCCAGTCGCTGCGACAAGTCTTCGGGCCTGCACTGCACGCCCAGCCGGCGCAGCGCCAACGACGAGACCCGGTTGCTCAGACGGTCGACCTCGGCCGCGGCGCGCACGACGTCACTCGAGGCAGGCCACGCTTCCGACTTCACGCGGCGGGCGACCACCGTCAGCGCTTCTTCGACGCCGCCCTGGTCGGCCGCCGTCTCGCGCAGCAGCGCGGTGTTCGCGCGGAGCCGGGACTTCCACCGCATCGAGGTCAGCATCTGCGCGAGCGCGGTCAGGCGCAGCTTCGCGACGTCCAGCTTCTCGGCGCGCCCTTCGAGGCGAAGTCGAAAAGCGTCGTCAGGGTCGAGCACCTCGCGCACGGGGCGCAACGCTAACGCCAAAAGGGGAAGGCGCGCGTGTAACGTGACCGCAAGCCGTGCAGTTGCTCTCGCTGAAATACGAACGCTTCCGAAACCTCGCGAACGTGGAGCTGGCTCCCGGGCCGAAGGCGACGGTCGCCGTGGGCGAGAACGGGCAGGGGAAGACGAACCTGCTCGAAGGGCTGTACTTCCTCGCCACGCTGAAGCCGCTTCGCGCGGGGAAGTTGTCCGAGCTCGTCGCGTTCGGTGAGCAGACGGCGCGCGTGACGGGGCGGTTCCTGCTGAATGGGGCCGAGCGCGAAATCTCGGTCGAAGTCGCCGCCGGCTCGCGCAGCGCGTACGTCGATGGGAAGAAGGCGGGCTCGCTCGAGGCGTACTTCGGGGGCGTCAGCGTCGTCGCGTTCACCCCGGATGATTTGCAGGTGGTGAAGGGCGGGCCCGATGGGCGGCGCAGCTTCCTGGACCGTGCCGTGTTCAATCGGTTTCCGGCGTATCTGAACGAGAGCCGCGAGTACGCGCGGGCGTTGAAGTCGCGGAACCGGTTGCTCAAAGAGGGCGCTCCTCCCGCCCATCTGTCGGCGTGGGACGCGACGCTCGCCCGGGTCGGAGCGCGCCTCTGGTCCCGCCGGCGCAGCTTGATGGGCGAGCTTTCGACGCGCGCGCAGACGGCGTTTTCACACATCGGTCGCACCGAAAATCCGGCGCAGTATTCTTA
Source organism: Archangiaceae bacterium (assembly GCA_043753165.1). GTDB lineage: Bacteria > Myxococcota > Myxococcia > Myxococcales > Myxococcaceae > JAGSPQ01. The sequence continues at coordinate 1,228 of JAYUXE010000411.1, forward strand.
TGCCCCGTCGCATGTCGATGGGCTCGACTTCGCGGACGCGACCGAGCTTCAGCTGCAGCTGGCGCTCACCGACTCGTTGGAACGGCGGCTGCCTCGCGACATGGAACGCGGGTTCACCTCGGTGGGTCCGCACGTCGATGACCTCGAGCTTGCGTTGGGCACGCATGCGGCCCGGGCGTTTGCGTCGCAAGGGCAGGCGCGGGCGTTGGTGCTGGCGTGGAAGGTGGCCGAGATTGAGAACCTGCACGCCCACTCGGGCTTCTTGCCGCTGCTGTTGCTGGACGATGTCTCGAGCGAGCTCGACCCTGAACGGAACCAGTTCTTGATGGGATACCTGGCGGATTCGGGGGCGCAGACGTTCTTGACGACGACAGACCGCGCGCTGGTGCAGCGGGCGGCGGGGCTGGGAACTGTCTGGTATCAGGTGAAGGCAGGCACGGTAGAAAGGGCCGCGCCATGACGCCCAGCCCGCGCCGGGAATTCTTCGCGTACCACCCCCGCCAGTGGCGCCTGTGGCTCGCGCTCGCGGCGGCGGGCAGCCTGATTCTCACCGCGTGGGCGATGGCGTCGGCGGTTCGAAGTGGAGCTCCGCTGGAGTTCGCCCGCGCGGGGCTCAGCGGTGGGCTCGTGTTGGCGATGCTGACCGTGCACCACCGGCTGCGGCCGAAGCCCGAATGGGGCGTGAAGGTGACGCCGGTGACGCTGACGGTGTCGCGGCCGACGACGGGCACCATCGAGATTCCGTGGAGCGCGGTGAAGGACATTCGGCGTTCGGGCACGAAGCGCGAGACGGTGATCATCTTCGTGGGCGAA
>JAYUXE010000412.1:0-2038 GCA_043753165.1 Archangiaceae bacterium
ATCACCACATTGGGGATCAGCGTTAGATCGATCTTCGCCGCTTCCGACGCGTTCTTGATTCGCTGCATCGCGATCGGCACCTGCGACAGATCGATCTTCGTCTCTTTCTTGAATGTCTCGAGGACGAAATCGATGATCCGGTTGTCGAAGTCGCTGCCACCGAGAAACGTGTCGCCGCCCGTCGCCAGCACCTCGAACACGTTTCCATTCACCTGCAGCACCGACACGTCGAACGTGCCGCCGCCCAGGTCATAGACGAGCACCTTCTGGTCGAGCCCACGGTTGAAGCCGTACGCCAGCGCCGCCGCCGTCGGCTCGTTCACGATTCGCTTCACGTCGAAGCCCGCGAGCAACCCGGCTTCCTTCACCGCCTGCCGCTGGTTGTCGTTGTAGTAGGCCGGCACCGAGATCACGGCCTGTTCCACCGGCCCGCCCAGAAACTGTTCCGCGATCGTCTTCACGTGGCCCAACACGAATGCGCTGATCTCGGGCAACGTGTACACGCGCCCGCCCAGGCTCACCGCGGCATTGCCGTCGGGGCCTTCGACCATGTCCCACGTGTAGTAGCTGCGCAGATCCTGCACGACCTTCGACTCGAACTTCCGCCCGATGAGCCGCTTCGTCCCGTACACCGTGTTCTTCGGGTTCGTGACCGCCTGGTCCTTCGCGACCCCGCCGACCAGTGTGTCGCCTTTCGCCGACAGCGCCACCACCGACGGCAACACGAGATTCCCGCGATCGGTCGGCACCACTTTCGGCACGCGGTTCTTCACCGACGCGACGAGCGTGTTGGTCGTCCCGAGGTCGATTCCGACGATGCGCGGCTTTTCCGGCATGAGCTTTCCTTTTCGTACCACGGGAACCCACGCCTTCCATGATTGAGTCTGCGCCGTGAATTGGATCTTTCTCGTGCTGATTGGGGGCGCCGTCGTCACCGCCGCGTTCACCGGCAAGATGCTCGCGGTCACCGACGCCACCACCGCTTCTGCCAAGGGCGCTGTCGAGCTCGCGATTGGCCTCGTCGGCCAGATGACGCTGTGGCTCGGGCTGATGGGCGTCGTTCGCGAAGCCGGCCTGATGCGATCGATTGCCCTGCGCCTCAAGCCGATCATGACCCGTCTCTTCCCCGAGGTTCCGGCCGATCACCCCGCCATGGCCGCGATGATGATGAACTTCGCCGCCAACATCCTGGGCCTCGGAAACGCCGCCACGCCCTTTGGTTTGAAGGCGATGGGCGAGCTCGACAAGCTCAACCAACGCCGCGGCGTCGCCACCAACGCGATGGCCCTGTTTCTCGTCATCAACACCGCCGGCCTCGCCGTGTTGCCCCTGGGCGTCGTCGCGGTGCGCGGCATGCTCGGCTCGAAGGATCCCGCCGGCATCATCGTGCCTTCGCTGATCAGCACCTTCGTTTCCACCGTCGTCGCGGTGCTGATCTGCAAGTGGATGCAGGGGCTCAAGCTCTTCGCGGCCGACAGGTACGAAGGCACCACCGAGCCGGGTGTCGTGAAGGCGCCGGACGACAAGGCCATGAACGAAGCGTTGGCGGCGGCGGTCGAGGTGACTCCCGCAAGTGGAGCGCGCCTCTACGTCATCGTCGCCGTCCTCGCCGCCGTCACCTTCGCGGCCTTTCGAACCTTCAGCCAGACGACCTACCACTTCGCCTGGGCGAACCCCGCCGCGCACGTGTTCGACCTCGTGCGCGTGCTGATGAGCCACTGGATTCTGCCCATTCTCATTCTCGGCATTCTGCTCTTTGGCATGGGCCGCCGCGTGAAGGTCTACGAGGTCTTCATCGCGTCGGCGAAAGAAGGCTTTCAGATCGCGATCGTGATCATCCCCTTCCTCGTCGCGATTCTGGTCGCGGTCGGCATGTTCCGCGCGAGCGGTGCGATGGAGGCCATCACCTCGGTCGTCGGCCCCTTCACCGCGATGATTGGCTTCCCCGCTGAAGCGCTGCCGATGGCGTTGATGCGCCCGCTGTCGGGCCAGGGCTCGCTGGGCATCATGATGGAAACGATGAAGTCGCACGGCCCCG
>JAYUXE010000413.1:0-5000 GCA_043753165.1 Archangiaceae bacterium
GCGCATCGAGTTTCACTCGAACGGCGCGAAGTCGATGGAAGAGCGCTGGGACAACGGCCTCCTCGAGGTCGCTGCGCTTCACTTCGATCCCGCGGGCAATGTCATCACGAAGACCGCGCTGCTGACGAAGTAGTCGGTTCGCTTCAAAAGACTGTTTCACCTCGGCCAGGGCTCGAAAGGGTTCTGGCCGTCGTGTTTTGAAGGTGTACAAGGCGAAGCGTGGATTCCTTGAAGCACCAGCCTGTGCTGCCTGATCTGCCGGTGAGAACCGTGCAGGAAATGGGGCTCAAGGAGCTCGAACGGATCCGCCTGATTCTTCGCGGCGGCTCGGTGATCGAGTGGCGGCGCCTGCACTTCAAGACCTGGGACGAGGTCGACCGCTTCTTGCGGCTCTGCCAGATCGACGCGACCCGGCCGCACGACGTCGAGTGGGTGCGGACCATCTTGAGCGACGCGGTCGAGTACCTGCGGAAGATCTTCGACTACCGCGTCGCAGCGCCGGTGTCGGACCCCGACGAGATCCACGACCTCTTTCTCTACGCGTCCGGCGCGAAAGAGCCGAAGAAGTACCGGAAGATCGCCTGCATCGTGCTGAAGGTGATGCACGTCATCCAGCACATCGAAGGCCGCGACCTGTTGTTCAAGCTCGCCGTCTCCGAAGCCGAGCTCGCGCAGCTCGTCACCGAAAAAGTGATGGCGGTGTGCGACGACATGAAGCTCAAGGGCATGCCCGTGGTCGAGTTCTCTGACTCGATCAAGACGCGTGAATCGATCATCACCAAGCTGATCGCCAAGCGGGAATCGGTGGCCGCGCAGATCTACGACCGCACGCGCTTTCGCATCATCGTGAAGGAAAGAAAGGACGTGCTGCCGGCGCTGTACTTCCTCACCCAGCGCCTCGTGCCGTTCAACTTCGTGGTGCCGACGCAGACGGAAAACTCGCTGTTCAACTTCAAGAGCCTGCTCGCCGAGTACCCCCACTTCGGGCGCTACGCGAAGGATCTGCACCTCGACCTCGACTACGAGGATCGCGAAGAACGCCGCCACCGGAACAACAAGTTCTCGGGCAGCAGCTACAAGATCCTCAACTTCGTCGCCGACGTGCCCATTCGCCTGGACGCGTACCTGCCTGCGCCCGAAAAGGATCACCGGCCCCGCAAGGGGCGCATCGCGCTGGCGATGTGCGAGTTCCAGATCGCCGACGAAGAACAGGCGAACCAGAACGAGTCCGGCGAGAACTCGCACGAGCGTTACAAGCAGCGGCAGCGCGAAGTGGTGCTGAAGCGTCTGTCGCGCGGGCTGGTGGTGCCCCGCGCGAAACGGAAGAAGGGCGCTTCGTCCGAAGACTGATCCCCGAGCTACTTCTTCCGGTTCTTCTTCTTGTTCGCCTTCTCGCGCTTGCGGCGTTCTTTGATCGCGTCGCGTTCGGCGTCGCTGTTCGCCTTCACCGGAGCCGCCGAGTAGCCCTGCAGCCGGGCCTTCGCCATCTGGGCCTGGCCCATGGGCGCGCTGTACCCGGGGGCAAGCTGCGGCATCTGCATCGGCATGCCGCCCATTCCACCCATGCCCATGCCGCCCAGCGCCTGTTCCATCATCTTCGCGTCCTTCCCGAAGAGGCTGCCGAGGTCCATGCCCTTCATCTGCTGCAGCTGGCCCAGCTGCTTGAAGCCGGGGATGCGGCCGAGCAGCGACGGGTTCTGGCCGATCGAGCCCATCACCTGCTGCATCATTCCGAACTTCTGCATCAGCTCGGACACGTCTTTCGGTTTCTTGCCCGAGCCCGCGGCGATGCGCTTGATGCGGGACTCGTTGATCAACGTCGGCTGCAGGCGTTCGGCTTCCGTCATCGAGTCGAACATCGCCTCGATCTTCGAGAGCTCGTTCTCGTCGGGGTTCATCGACTCGGTCATCTCGCCGAAGATCGGGAACTTCTCGAGCAGGTCCTTCAGCGGCCCCATTTTGCGGACCATGCGAATCTGCTCGACGAAGTCGCGCATCGAGAAATTGCCCGAAAGAAGCTTCTTCGCGTCGTCTTCGGCCTTCTTCTCGTCGACGACCCCTTCGAAGTCCTTCATCAGGCCGACGATGTCGCCGAACCCCAGGATGCGGCTGGCGAGCCCTTCGGGGCGAAACTCCTCGAGCTTGTCGAGGCCTTCGCCCATGCCCAGAAATTTGATTGGGCGGCCGGTGACTTCCTTGATCGAGAGGGCCGCTCCGCCGCGGGCGTCACCATCGAGCTTGGTGAGGATGAAACCGTCGATGCCGATGCGGCGGTTGAACTCGGCCGCAGTCTTGACGGCGTCCTGGCCAATCATCGCGTCGGCGACCAACAGGATGTTGTCGGGGTTCACCGCCGTCTTCACGGCTTCGAGCTCGAGCATCAGCGGCTCGTCGATGGCGAGGCGGCCGGCGGTGTCGATGATGACCACGTCGCGCTTCGTTTCCTTCGCGACTTCGTAAGCGCGCTTCGCCAGCTCGGGCGGCTGCAGGCCGGGCTCGAAGAAGACGGGCACGCCCAGACGTTCACCCAGCACTTTGAGCTGATCGACGGCGGCAGGGCGGTAGATGTCGGCGGCGCACAGCAAAGGCAGGCGCCCTTCTTTGAGCAGCTTCGCGGCGAGCTTGGCGGTGGTGGTCGTCTTGCCCGAGCCCTGGAGCCCGATCATCATGATGCCGCTGATCTGCCCTTTGGCTTTGAGCTTCAGCGTCGTGTCGACGGGGCCCATCAGCGCTTCGAGCTCGTCGTGGCAGACCTTGATGAAGTGGTCGCCCGGGCTGACCTTCAGCTTGCGGCCCGACTTGTCGGTGAGCGACGTCTGCACCACTTCGCCGATCGCTTTCGCGCGGACGTTGGCGACGAACTTCTTGACCACCTCGAAGGCCACGTCGGCCTCGAGCAGCGAGACGCGAATGTCGCGCAGCGACTCATCGACGAGCTCTGGAGTGATTTCTGCCTTTCCCGCAAGCCGGTTCTTCGCGGCGCGGAAGCCTTTGGTGACTGTCTCGAGCATTTTGGGGGCCTTATAGGGGAAGCGCGCGGGGCAGGCGAATGGTGAACGTCGTGCCTTCGACGGCAGACGATTTCACGTCGACGCCCCCGTGGTGCGCCTTCACGATGTTCCGGACGATGTAGAGGCCGAGCCCGATGCTGCGGCCCGTGCGGTCGACGTCCAGGGTGGCGCGCTGCAGGGGCTCGAAGATGCGGCCCAGTTGATCCGACGGAATGGGCTCGCCCTGGTTGTGTACCGTGAGGGTGATCTTCTGCGCGTCGCCGCGGGTCGAGACCGATACGGGCGAGCCTTCGGGGCTGAAGTTGATCGCGTTCTGGGTCAGGTTCTGCAGCACCTGGCCGATGCGGTCGGGGTCGCACACGGCCTCGCGGTCGCCTTCATGGGTGACGATGATCTTCCGGGCGGGGTTGGCGGCCTCGAGCTCGTCGATGCCGGCGCGCACCAGCTCGGGAACGTCGACCTTCGACGGAACGATGGGAATCTCACCGCCCAGCCGCACGCGGGTGAAATCGAGCAGGTCCCGAATCATGCGGCTGGCGCGATCGGCCGATGAGAGGATGCGGGTGACGGCGCGGGTGGCTTTCGGATCCAGGTCTTCGCGTTTCTGCAGCGTGCCGCCCGACAACAGAATTGCGTTCAGCGGGTTGCGAAGGTCGTGGCTGACGATCCCGACCAGGTACCGTTCGAACTCGCTGCGGCGCTTCAGGTCTTCACGGATGATCTTCGTCTCGTCGATGTCGGTGTTCGTGCCGAACCAGCGGGCGACCACGCCCTTCTCGTCACGAAGGGAATGCGCGCGACCCAGGTGCCAGCGGTACTTGTCGTCGCCGCCCAACAGCCTGAACTCGATCTCGTACTCTTCGCCCGTGCTCAGCGCGTGGGTCCACCGGCGAATCGCTTCGGGCAGATCGTCGGGGTGGATGACGCTCTGCCAGCCCGAGCCGAGAATCTGCTCACGCGTGGTGCCGAAATAGATCGCGACGCGGGCGTTGACGAAGTCGAGCGCGCCCGTGGGCCCTGCCGTCCACACCTGCTGCGGAATCGTTTCGGCCAGCGTGCGAAAGGTGCCTTCGTTGACCCGCAACTGTTCGGCGAGCGCTTCGATCGAACGCCGGGCCTGCACCTGGGCCGTCACCTCGAAACCGAAGACGTCGATGCCTTCGATCGCGCCGCTGAGGCCGCGACGCGGCTGATAGACGAAGTTCACGAACACCCGCTCAGGCTTGCCGTTGCTGTTCCGGTCGAGAAAGGCCTCGACCTCGTTGCCGAAGAACGGTTCCCCGGTCGTGTAGACCTTGTCGAGCAGCGAGATGAACCCCTGTTCGACGATCTCGGGAAGCCCTTCGGCGACCGTCTTGCCGACCAGCTTGCGGTCGGCCCCGACGAGCTTCATGTACAGCGGGTTGGCCATCTGGAAAATGTGCGTGGGCCCCTGAAGCAGGGTGATGAAGGCGGGCGCGTTTTCGATCAGGTTGTAGAGCTGGTTGCGCAGCGTCAGCTGCCGCCTTTCGGAGTCCATCGATTCGAGGTTCGAGGCCAGGGTCCGGGCGATGTTCTCGAAGTGGGCGCGGTAGCTGGCGTCGAAGGGCAGCAGGGGGTTGACGCCGAAAGCGATCGCTCCGCGGTTGGGCTCGGTGGGCAGGCGAGTCACGGGAAAGACGCAGACGGGCGGGTCGGCGGCGAGGTTCTCGACGGGGCGGCCGGTGGCAGCCACCTGACGGGCCAGGTCATTGACGTCGGGCGCGGAGCCCACGCGTGAACGCAGCGCGTCGTGGGAATGGAAAGACGCCCAGGGCACATCGTGCGGGTTGAGCGCGAGCGCCGCGATCGAATCGTCGGTGGTCAAGGCCAACGCCCGCAACGCGGTTTCACGCCGGTCGCGCACCACGGTCTGCGTCATCTCGACCACGGGCTGAAACACGCCCGCGATCTTTCCACCGTCGTCGCGAATAGGGCTGAAGGTGAAGCTGAAGTAGGCCTCTTCGACGA
>JAYUXE010000414.1:0-4994 GCA_043753165.1 Archangiaceae bacterium
TCGTGCTCCGGCGAGACGAACAGCAACCCCACGCTGGGTGCATGGGGCGCGATGCGTTGCAGCGCCTGAGTGACCGCGTCTGTGCTCGCCCCGGCCGCATCCGGAAGCTGGCTGCAGCTCGAGGCGCAGACCGTCGGCATCAGCCCTTCGCGGTCAAAGCGATCTTCGGAATCTTCAGCTTCTGCCCGACCTTGATCTTGTCCGCGTCATCCAGGATGTCGCGGTTCGCGTCGAAGATGCGCGAGTAGGTGAACTTGTCGCCGTAGTAGTGCTGCGCGAGCTTCGACAACGTGTCGCCCGCCTTCACCGTGTACATCTCGAACTCGGGCTCGGCCGCGGCCGACAGCTCGAGGCGCAAGTCCGAGTACGTCGGGTCGACGAGCTTGACCTGGTCCCACACCAGATTCCGCGCCTGCTCCGACGGCGCCGCGCCCTTCACGACCAGCTTGCCGTTCTCTTCGTGCAGGTTCGACAGCTGAATGTGCTGCTGCTCGATGACCCTCAGCGCGCTCTGGTACTTGGACTTCAGCTGCTCGAATTGTTCTCCGGCCATGGTGGTGCCTCTTGGAAGTCGTGAGGCGACGACCCAGTGCATTGTGTGTGCCCGATTTCATCAAGGCATCGGGCGTCGTGAGGCAGGGCTTTTTGCCCCATGTGGCGACGAGGCGGGACGAAAGGCCGCCAACGTGCGCGCCAACGCGGCCTGGCTCTCGGCGAGTTGTTGCGGGGCGAGCCGGCGGTCGATGCAGATCGCCACCGCACGTTCCAGCGGCCCGCGCGCGAGCTCCGGCTTTCCAAGCGCGAGCTGCGCTTCACCCCACATCTGCAGCGACCGCGCGAGCTCGGGATGGTTCGCGTCGAGCTTCGCCTTCCTCACCTCGAGGCTGGACTGCGCGAACGCCAGGGCCTCGACGGGCTTGCCCTGCCGCAGCTTCAGGTCGGCGAGGTCAGCCGTCAGCCAGGCCAACTCGACGTGGTCCTTCCCATAGAGTTTCTCGTTCAGCGAAAGCGATCGCAGCAGGTGCGGCTCGGCCTCGGTGAGCTTGCCCATCGCCAGCAGCGTCATGCCGATTCCATTCTCTGCCGACGCGACGACGACGTTGTCGACGCCGTGGGTCGCCTCGGCCTTCAGCGCGGTGGCGAATGACGCGAGCGCCTCGAGGTGGCGACCCAGCCCCCGCTGCGCCTCGCCCAGGTTGCACCATGCGCTGTACGTCATCAGGTGTTCCGGGCCGAGGTGCGCGGCGCGGAGCTCGACCGCTCGGGCCCCGTACATGCGCGCCTGCTCGAACTCGCCGAGCTGGCTGAACGAGGCCGACAGGCTGTTCGAGCAGCCCGCCACCCTCGGGTGATCGCGTCCGTTCATCTTCTCGTCGAGGTCGCACGCGCGAAGAAATGCCGCGTGGGCGCCGTGGTAATCGCCGGTCGCGACGAGAACATTTCCCAGCTGAACCAGCACCGACGACATCCGTGGACCCTTAGGCTCGCCGAGGGCGTCTTGCAGCGAGATCGCTTGCCGGACGTGGGTGATCGCTGCGTCGTTGTTCCCTTCGATCAGATCCAGGTTTGCCCGCGCGCTCGCGAGACTGACGGCCAGCGAGCCGCCGCCCCCGATTCTTCGCAGCGTCGCCTCGGCCATCGCGACCGCCTGTTTCCCGTCGGCCAGGCGGGCCGGGTTGTTCTCGGCGTACACCAGGCGAACCCAGGCCTTTCCCTTCAACAGATCGTCCCCCGCGCCTTCGGCCACCCGAATCGCCTCGTTCAAATCGGCGCGTCCCTCGGTCGGCTGCCCGGCCAGGTCGCGCACGTCGCCCCGCCAATAAAGGGCCTCGGCGATCAGCGGCATGTGCTGGGTGGCACGCGCGTCGGCGATCAGCAGGTCGAGCTCGGCCAGTGCGTCTTTGTATTTGCCGGCCATGCGCTGCGCCGCCACGAGCGCCAGCCGGGTCTGCAGCGGGGCAAGAGCGTCGCGAAGCTTTCGATCGGCCGGCTGCTTCGGCCCGGCCCTCAACGCGGCACCGTCGTCGCACAGTGAGAGCTCCGGCAGGCCATGCACGGCGGTTCCCGCGCGCTCGACCAGCTTTGCGTCTGCCTTCTCGAACAGCGCGACCAGTGCCTGCGTCTGAGCCAGCGATCGCCGCAGACATTCATTGCGCAGATCCATCAGCTCGCCCGATTGCACGTGACGGACGTGGGTGGCTTCGCAGGAATCGACGGTCGATGCGTTCCAGTGCGCGAGCCATGCGGTGAGCACGCGATCGACTTCGGCGAAGGCTGCTGCGGCGAACGGCTTTCCGGTGGCGACGAACGTCGCGCGCAACGCGGCCGCGCGCTGGGGCGGGTAGAGGTCGGCGGGTTCTCCGCAGGGCGGGGTCTGCAGGGCCCACACCGCGAGTGCGGCCGATGCCACGCCCGCCGCGAGCAGGAAACGTCTACGCCGAATCGGTGCCCGCTCGAGCGCGGTCAACAGAGCGTGCATCGACGGGAAACGATCTGCGGGATTTCCCGCCAGTCCGCGCGCCAACACCTTTGCGACCCAGCCGGGCGCGGACGCGCCGAGGGCTTCACGCATCACCACGCAAAAGGCGTACTGGTCCGACCGCGCGTCGGTTTCACCACGGGCGCGTTGCTCGGGCGCCATGTACGCCAGCGTCCCGGCGATCATCTTGTCGCCGGTTCCACCTGCACCCAGGGCGAGCCCGAAGTCGGTCACGCGCACGCGACCGTCGTCGCCGATCAAGATGTTGTCGGGCTTGAGGTCGCGATGAACGAGCCCGGCGTCGTGCGCCGCGGCGACCCCACGGCCGGCTTGCAGACACGCGGCGAGCACGTCGCTGAAGGCGCGTTTGGCCGAGCCCAACCATTCGCGCAGCGTCCAGCCGGCGACGAGCTCCATCGCGACGAAGACGCGATCTTCGAACGTCCCCACCTCGAAGACGGTGACGACATTCGGGTGAGAGACGCGGGCCAGCGCCTGCGCCTCACGCAGCAGCCCGCCGCGCGGGTCGACCGTGCCGGCGTGCAGCAGCTTCAGAGCGACCCTCCGATTCAGCTCGGTGTCTTCAGCGGAATAGACGACCCCCATGCCTCCGGCCCCGAGCACGTCGAGGACGCGGTACCGCCCGAGCAGGCTGCCTTCGTGCAGCAACTGGGGAATCGGTGTCGCGGTCGCGTCACCCGTGAGCGCTGCAGGTCGCGCCAGGCCGCTGCGGGCGAGGGTCACCACCAGCGATCGGCAGGGCCCGCACCCATCGAGGTGCGCGGCGATCTCTGTCACCTCGGCCGCGCCGACCCGGTCTTCCAGGTAGTCGACGACGCCATCGTCCGAGAGGCAGTCCACCGATGCGGTCTACGGTACGATCGCAGTCTGATGGAAGAGGTTCTCGCGAATGCCTGGCCCGAGCTGCGCGTCGACATCGCCGCGTTCAAAGCCCAGCTGGGCGCGCGCGGTACGGCCGATGCGAAGCTCGCGGATCTGTATCTCGCGTTCGCGTGTTCTCGCGGCGAGCCCGCTGCCTTGCGCCTTTTGGAAGATCGTTGCTTCACCCGGCTCGACGACGTGCTGCGCCGGGTGCTGCCGGATGCGAGCGATCGCGATGAAGTGAAGCAGCGGCTGCGCGACAAGCTGCTCGTGTCGGACGGCAAATCTCCGCCGCGGATCGCGACGTTCACGGGCCGAGGCGAGCTGTTCTCGTGGCTCGCGGTCGCTGCGACCCGTGAGGCCCTGTCTCTTCTGCGAAGCCGTGAGCCAGCGAAGCGCGAGCAGGCAGATGAGCTCGAGGCGCTGCTGCGGGGCGCCGCGGTGGAGCTCGACCCGCAGCTGGCGTTCACGAAGAAGCTCTACCGTGCGCAGTTCGAAGAGGCGTTTCGCGAAGGGCTCGACGCGCTCGACTCGAAGGATCGCGCGGTGCTGCGGCACCAGCTGATCGAGCACCTCACGTTGGATGAGATCGCCGCGGTGTATCGAATTCACCCCGTGTCGGCGGCGCGCCGGGTGACGCGCGCACGGTCTGAATTGCTCACCGCCACGCGTCGTGCGCTGACCCGCCGGCTTCAGCTCGTCGGCCCCGAGCTCGACAGCTTGATGCGATTGGTGCGCAGCCAGGTCGATTTGAGCCTGGGGCGGCTCGTCGCGAATTCGTCCGAGGCGGCGAAGAAAGATCGCTAGTGCCCGCAGCGCGCTGCGTCCTCGGGCATGAACACTCGAATGGCAGTGGCGGTAGCGGCGATGTTTTCCGCGGCGTGCGGGGCAATGGATTCTGGCGGTTTGGTCGACGCGACGTGCGCTCAGGTCTGCGATCGGATTCAGGCGGTCTGCGGCGCGTTGCCGCCCGACTGCGTGGGCAACTGCGGGGTCCAGATGGGGCGGGCTCAGCGAAATTGCGTCGCGGCGAGTGCGAGCTGCACGGCCGCGGATGGTTGTGGGCAGGGCACCGGCGGTGGGTCGGGCGGGTCCGGCGGCGGCGGGGGTTCGGGCGGTGGCAGCGGGTCCGGCGGTGGCGGTGGTTCCAGCGTGAGGCCAACGACCTTGACCATCACCGGCGCGTTCGCGGGCAAGGTGGGCGGGCCGAACTACGTCCTGAGTCAGGACATGAAGACGCTGTATTCGAACATGGGCGCGGAGGCGAAGTCGGCGACGTTCGCTCCGACGGTCAATGACACCGTGGACCTGATGAAGTCGGCCACGATGAACATCACGAAGCCGCTGCTTGGCGCGTGTCAGAGCCGGCCGAAGATCACCTGCAGCTCGGCGCGTTCCGTGAACATCACTTTCACGGGCTCGGATCCGCTGCCGACCACCGCGTGTAAGGACTGGGCCGAAGCGGTGAAGCAGGGCGGTCTCACGGCAGTGTTCACCGACACGCCGTACCTCAACGGCGGCAAGGCGATGACGGTGACGCTCGAGCTCTCGCCCTGACGACGGCGAATATTGCTTCGACTGGGGCCGCGCGGCTTTCCGCCCTGTCATCTGGCGACTTCAGTGGAACCTGGGG
>JAYUXE010000415.1:0-2033 GCA_043753165.1 Archangiaceae bacterium
GCCGGCCTTCTGCACGTTGGCAAAGAAGAGGGCGCGGGTGAGCAGCAACGACGCGGCACTGTGGTCGGGGTGGCGTTCTTCCTTCCACGGCACGGCGACGAGCTCGGGGCGCAGGCGGCGGATGAGGGTGACCAGCCCAGCAATGTCTCCGTTGGGGTCGATGCCCGCGTCCGGCAGGTCGAGGTTCTCGCGCACGGTGAGGCCGAGGACTCTGGTCGCGGCGTCCGTTTCGGCGGCGCGGCTCTCGGGCGTGCCGCGTGAGCTCTTTTCCCCTCGGGTGAGGTCGACGATTCCGGTGCGGTGGCCAGCGTCGGCGAGCTTCGCGAGCAGGCCTCCGCAGAAGAGCTCGGCGTCGTCGGGGTGCGGCGCGAAGGCGAGCAGCTCGAGGCCGTAGGTCATGGGGTGAGGTCCGCTTGCTGGCCTTCGAAGGGGACGACGGTCTTCATCACCAGCGCGATGAAGGCGCGCGGGCCGTACTTCGCGGCGTAGTACGGCAGGCCGTAGACGCGTTCTTGCGGCTCGCCGTTGGGAAGAAGCTGGGCACGCAACGCGGCGAGGCGGTCGAGAGCGGTCTGGTCTTTCGCGGTCAGCGTGCGGCCGACTTTCGAGGCGAGCTTGCCGATCGCGAAGCGGATGGTCGCGGACGTCTGCTCGAGGTTCTTTTTCAGCGACGGGTCGATCTTCAAGAGCTCGGCCCGTTCGCTCGCGAGCTCGGTCTCGAGCGCTTTGATCAACCGGGCTTCGAGAGAAATCGCCGTCGGGTGGGCGATGGGCTTCTCGAGCGCGTCGGCGGTGAGGTTCGCTTCTTTCAGCAGCGTGCGCGTGCGGTCTTCGAGAATCCGGAACCGCGAGCGCAGGACGAGCATCGGCATCGGCAGGTTCAACAGCTCGTACACGCCCGAGAGTTGCGAGAAGTACGCGAGCTCGCCCGGGCCGCCCACGTACGCCGCAGTCGGCAGCAGCGTGTCCTGCAAGATGGGGCGGAGCAGCGCGGACGTCGTGAAGCGCGCGGGCTCGGCGGTGAGCAGCTGTTCCGTGGTCAGCGTCGCTTCGTGGCCCGACAAAGCCCACTGCGCGTTCTCCAGATGCAGCGGGTCGATGCGGAACCGCGGACCGTCGATGGCGTCGGGCGAGAAGAAGCTCAGCGGCGCGCCGGGGCGAACGTGCACCTGCTCGCCGAAGCCGAACCTGGTCAGCGCCGCGCCGCGCCTGGTGAGCCCATCGCAGATTGCCTGCGCCCGCTCGAGCGCGACGCGATGCACCGGGGCCGCGTGCTCGGCGATGCCGCGCGGGTTGATCAACACCAGCCCGTCATCGGCGAATAACTCGGCGACGACGTCGGCGAACGCGTCCGGCATCGTGCGGCCGGGCCGATACGCCCGCTCGAGCAACCCCAGCAGCTCATCCGCGTGGGGCAGGGCGCCCAGCTGCTCACGCAGCGTCTGCAGCGCCGGCGCGGGGTCCATCACCACGTGCGCCAGCGGCACCCGCGACTTCTCGGGCTCGCTGAACGGCAGCTGCACTTTCAGAGGACCCGGAAGAAAGCAGTGGTCGACCTCGGGCAGGTCATGGTCCTCGTTCTGAATCCAGAAGACGGGCACCACCGGGCGCCCTGTCTCGCTCGACAGCTGCCGCGCCGCCGCGATCGCCGTCGCCGCCTTGTAGATGGTGAACAGCGGCCCGAGAAAGAGCCCGACCTGTTGACCCGTGACGACCACCGCGGTGCCCGGCAAGCCGAGCCGCCGCAGATTTTCGTCGCGCGCCGCGCTGTTCACGTACGCCGCATTCTGCTGAACGAGCGCCGCCGCGAGCGCCGGCGAAACGCTGCGACCGACGGCGTTCTCGACGGCCTTCTTTCGGTCTTCCAGCCGCCGAAACGAATCGGGAAGAAACCGCAGCGCGCGCGGTTCGCCGCCGAGCCACGCAGCAGAGAACGAAGAAGTCACGCAGCGACTGTTAGCAGGTAGGTTCCGCGGCCTCGATGCCCATCTTGCTCGTGGCCACCCTGATGCTTTCCGCCTCGTCTCAGCCCA
>JAYUXE010000416.1:0-4991 GCA_043753165.1 Archangiaceae bacterium
AACGGAACCTTCGAGTGGCCGAGATCCGGAGCCAGCAGTGGGTCGGTGAAGGCCTCGACGATCACGGCGGTGAACACCGACGACTGGCACGTGCGGCGCTCGATGCGGCGCGCGCGGCCGAACAGGTCTTTCGGCAGCGGCAGGGCGCGCACTTCGGGCGTGGCGACGCGAACGCCATGCTCCAGCGAACGCGCCTGCTTCAGCACGATGCGTTCGGGGTTCGGCGCCCCCACCTTGAGCACCGGCCAACCCGCGAACACGTGGCGGAACTCGAAGTCGAGCACCAGGGTCCGCGACTTCTGACCCGCGGGCAGCGTGCTGTTCACCTGCTCGAGCCATTTCGTCGCCACCGCCTTTGCGCGGGTGAACGTCTCGATCAGCGCAGCGTCGTTCAGCAATTGCGTGCCCGCAGGAGCGACCGTCGACGACCGCAGCCGTTCGATCTTCGGCGTCGGCGCCGCATCGCTGATGCTGACGCGGCTGATCTCGGGCAGTTCGGTGGTGGTGGGGTTGGTGACGCTCAACGCCCCCGCCTGGACGTTGAGCTCCATCGAGGCGAAGCCTTTGCCCAGGGTGATGAGGAACACGCCATTCGACTTCTCGGCCGGGTCGGCGAAGTTCGCGTGGACGACGACGCCCATGTTGCCGCTGAGGTGGTCGACGTTCTCGAGCCGGCGTTCTTCGAAGGCTTCGAAAGACCAGTACGACGCCCAGGTCTTCTTCAGCGCCCAGTCGAGGCCGTGGTCGCGATCGCCCGGATCAGGCGCCGCGGCGGGGGTGAGGTAGCCGGTGTTCGAGTCGTACAGGCCCGCGCCATTGAAGCCTTCGACGTCTTCCGCGGTGCTCGACGACCGGAACCGAAGCCCCTGCGTCGGGCCGTAGTGCGCGAACTTCGCCTCGATCGCGGTGGTGATCGGGCCGAGCACGGCGGGGGGGACCTTGAGCTTGCGAATCGCTCCGCGAAGACCTGACGCGCGGGCGAAGTCGCCCAGCGCACTGCCGACGGGGTGCGCGGCAAGGAAGCTTGCCTTCAGCGCGACGTCGGACACGGTCTTGAACGTCTCGTCGAAGTTCTTGTTGCCTTCGAGCACGAGGAAGCGTGCGCGAGCATCGTTGGTGAAGGTGAGGTCGGCCAGCACCGCCTCGATCGACGCTTTCAGCGGCGCCATGTGCTCGGCGTAGCCACGAATCGAGATCGCCATCAGCGCGTCAGGCGTCGCTTCGGGTGCGCCCGCGAGCAGGCCGAGGTAGCCCGCGGCCTTGCCACCGAACGCGGGGCGCAACGTTTCGACCTCGGACAATGCGTGGGCCGACAAGTCGTACGTGTACGGCAGCGTGGCGATGTCGACCTGCTTCACCGCGACGGGCGGCTTGCTCTGCAGCGATTCCCAGGTGGTCAGCTGCTGCTCGGTGATCTGCTTCACGATGAGCTGGTCGGGCAGGGTCGCGCTGATGATCACGGGCGTGCGGTAGTATGACCAGGTGTCGAGCTCGGCGTCGTCGAACGCACCGGCGCGGTAGACGTTGGGGATGCCGCGGTTGCGCGCGAGCAGGTTGAAGTGGGCCAGCGGCGTCTGCGGCACGGCGGTGATGACTCCTGCGGCGGGCGGCAGGTAGTCGGGCACGTCTTCGAGCATCAACAGCGACGTGGCGCGCGCAGCTTCCAGCGGTGAGCCCGACGGCAGGCGCAGCAGGCGGCCCGCGGTGAGCCCCGGGCTGTACACCTCGATCTCACCCGGTGCAGTCAGGTCTTTCTGGCGAAGAATCCGATCGTGGTATTTCAGCCGGCCGGCCTCGATCTGCTTCGCGAACGCTTCCTGCGCGGGCGAACGCACCACCCAGAAGACCTTGTTCTGGATCTCGGGCGGCACCGTGGCGTCCAGCGCCTCGAAGAACTTCGTCAGCTCGGCGTGGTCCAGCGTGTCGCCGAACTCGAGCTGAAAGGCCCAGCGCTCGGGGCGGCCCGCCTTTGCGGTGACGTGCAGCAGCGTGCCGGCGCCGAACGAGCGCGGGCGGCGCTCGAGCGCGAGCTCATAGAAGAGGGGAATGTAGAGGCGGCCGCCTTGCACCCACTGCATGCCCAGCGGCAACACCGTCTGCGTCCTTGCCCAGGTGTAGATCTCGGCGATGGTCGCGAAGCTGTGGCCTTCGATCGCCTTCAGCGACTCGAGGCCCGGGGCCTGCTCGCCGTTCAACAGGCGGAAGTAGAACCACTCGTCGTGCAGCGCGAAGAAGTGGCTGTCGTAATAGGAAATCGCGGGCCGGGTCGTCTCGAAGTCGCTGATCACGAACTTCGTTTCCGCGCGGCCGTGCTCTTCGATCTTCAGCGCGTCCCACGTCGCGATCGCGTCAATCTTCGGCCGGGTGTGATCATCGAACGCCGGCTTCTGGGGCGGGGAACAGGCGGCGACGGCGAGCAGCAGGGTCAGGGCGCGGGTGAGCACGGGTCGCGTTGAGCAAACGCCGATCCACCCTTTTTCTCAATGTCGGCAGGCCATTGGCGCTACCCGGCCCTCAGATTTCTGCGCTCAACGGCGCGGGCGCCGCGGTGGCCCACCGGGGGGCGCGCGAAGACAGGTGCAGCCACCGGGGCTCTTCGACCACCCGGCCCCCCGCATGGCGGAAGATCCGCGCGGCCTGCAGCTCGGTCGAGCTGCCCGCATTGTAGACGTCCAGCCGCCGCCCATTGTCCGCGTAGGCCTCGAAATGGCGGGGCACGTGGCGGTGGCCGTGCAAGACGACGTCGCACCGGCCCAGTGCCCGCGCGAGCAGCTTGCGGCCCAGCTTCAGCTCGGACGCGTGGGGCCAGCCGAAAAGATGCGCAAACCATTCGCCAATGCCTTCGACCGGCAGCGGCACCGGGTGGTGGTGAAGGACGAGGCCGACGAGGGCATCGGGGGGCGCGCGATCGAGGGCCGCATCGATCTGCGCGAGGGTGGTGGCGCAAACCTCGCCGTGGCTGCGAAAGGGCACGCGGTTGTGTGGCGCGGTCGAGTCGATGCGAACCAGGTACAACCCGGGCCGCCGTCGAACGCGCACCCGCGCGCCCTTCATCATCTGTGACGCCGCGTCATCGGTTCCGCGGTCGTGGTTTCCGGGCACGACCGTGAGCCGGCCCGTGCGCCCGAGTGGAGCGAACAGCTCGCGAAACGTTGCCCACTCGGTGAGCCGGCCGTGGGCCGTGATGTCGCCGGTGACCACCACGTGTCCAATGCCTTCGACCAGCAGCTTTTCGACCAGCGCGCGCGCGCGGGGAATGTCGCTGTTGCAACGGCCGAGGTGAAGGTCCGACAGGTGGGCCAGGGTCTGCGTCATCCTCGCAAGATGCCCGGAGACTTCGACAGGCCGGTGAAGGCGCGGTTACTTTTGAGCAACCTGCTGTTTTCTAAGGCGTCAGCGATGTTGCAGAAGTGTCACGCTGCGGCGCCGGGGCGGGCGGCATATTGTCGGCATGGCCTGGCAGCTCATCTTCAAAGCGCCCGATGACACGGACGAGCTGCCGCCGCTGCCCATGTCACCGAGAAAGCCGGTGTCCCTGACTGTTCAGATCGACCTGGGCTCGACGACGGTGCTGGCTGGGGACGACGAAGACGACGACGACTGAGCCTGGGCGAGCTTGCGGCTCCACGGGTGGCGGATGTCGGTGCCTTTCACCATGTAGACGACCATCTCGGCGACGTTGGTGGCGTGGTCACCAATGCGTTCGAGGTGCTTCGCGATGAACATCATCGCGGTCGCCCGCCGAATGTACTTGGGGTCTTCCATCATCAGGCCCAGCAGCTCGTTGAACAGCTGAAGGAACAGCGCGTCGAGCACCTCTTCCTGCTTCAGCACGCCGGCGGCGAGGTCCACGTCGGCGCCGACGAACGCGTCCAGCGCCTTTTTGATCTGCGCCTGCGATTCCTGGGCGAGGCGCTGCAGCGGCGTGTTGGCAGGCATCGCAGGCGCTTCGTTCAGGTCGCGCGCGCGTTCGGCGATGTTGACCGCGAGATCGCCGCAGCGTTCGAGGTCGGTGACAATCTTCAGCGCCGTGGTGATGAGGCGAAGGTCGGAGGCGGCTGGCTGGCGCAGCGCGAGAATCTTGCGGCACCGTTCGTCGATGTCGACCTCGAGCCGGTTCACTTCGGCGTCGTCGTCGATCACCGCGCGGGCAAGCTTGCTGTCGCGTTCAGCCACCGCCTGCACGCTGCGGGCAATCGCCGATTCGATTCGCGCGCCCATCGTCAAAAGCAGCTGGCGCAGGTCGGCGAGATCCGTTTCGAAGGACTTGTCGGTATGTCTGGAAGCCATGGGTGTCCTTTCAGGTCAGCCGAACTTGCCGGTGACGTAGTCTTCCGTTCGCTTGTTGGTGGGCGTGGTGAACATCAAAGCGGTCGGGCCAACTTCGACCATCTCGCCCATGAAGAAAAACGCGGTGAGATCCGACACGCGCGCCGCCTGCTGCATGTTGTGGGTCACGATCACGATCGTGTACCGGGCCTTGAGCTCGCTGATCAGGTCTTCGATCTTCGCGGTGCTCAACGGGTCCAGCGCGCTCGCCGGCTCGTCCATCAGCACCACTTCGGGCTCGATCGCCAACGCGCGGGCGATGCAGAGGCGCTGCTGCTGTCCACCCGACAACGCCAGGGCCGAGTCGTCGAGGCGATCTTTCACTTCGTCCCAAAGCGCGCCTTGCTGCAGGCTCTTCTCGACGCGCCCGGCCAGCTCGCCCTTGTTGTTCATGCCGGCGATGCGCAGGCCGTAGGCGACGTTCTCGAAGATCGACTTGGGGAAGGGGTTCGACTTCTGGAAGACCATGCCGACGCGGCGGCGCAGCTCGACGACGTCGATGCCGCGGTCGTAGATGCTCTCGCCGTCGAGCAGCACCTCGCCGGTGTGCTTGCTGTCGGGAATGAGATCATTCATCCGGTTCAGCGACCGCAAGAAGGTCGACTTGCCGCAGCCCGACGGGCCGATCAACGCGAGCACCTGCTTCTCGCCGATCGTGATGT
>JAYUXE010000417.1:0-4984 GCA_043753165.1 Archangiaceae bacterium
TCTCTGTCGTGCCGGGCCGTGCGATCAGCAGCGCGCGCAGCGAGTCGAGCTGGGCGACCAGCGCCCCCTGGGTGAGCGCAACGGGCTTCGGGTCCACCGTCGAGCCCGACGAGAACTGAATCAAGCCGAGCATGTCGGGCGTGACGTCGACGGACAGCGCGTCGTGCGCGTCGTCCATCATCTCGGTGACTGTGGGACAACCGAGTGGCGGGCGGGCGAGCTCGACGGCTTTGCCGAGCAGCAAGCGAATGCGGCGATCGGTGAGGACGAGCTTCGCTCCGGCGATCTGCAGCATGCGGCCGGTGGCGCGAACGTACTCGTCCATGCGGCCGAGCCGCACAGGGGGATAGAGCGGAACTGGCACGGCCCCGGCGAGCAGCGTGCCGAAGAACGCGTCCATGAAGTCGGCTCCCGTCGGCAGCACCATCGCGACGCGATCGCCTTTAACGATTCCGAGCTTTGCCAGGGCACCGGCCATTCGTTGGGCGCGCGACTGCACCTCGGCCCAGGTGAGGCGCGTCTCGACTTCACGCGCGTCGACGAGAAAGAGCCCGAGGTCCGTGGTGGCGGCGTGGGCGAGCGTCGCGTTGAGCGTCGGAAACTTCGGCGTGCCCAGCGCCGGGCCGACGAGCCGCCCCTTCACGTGGCTTCTCCGACGCGCAGCACGACGAGCTTGATCAGATCGCCGACGGTGCCAATCTGCCCGGCGTCTTCTTCCTGCAGCTTCACGCGGAAACGGTTCTCGAGGCCGACGGCGACGACGATCATCGCCATGGAATCGAGGTGCAGGTCTTCGTTGAGGCGCGATGAGGCGATGACGTCGCCGGTGAACTCGAGATCCGTGCGCGCGATGCGGCGAATCTCTTCGAGCACTTGTTCGCCGAGGTCAGCCACCTTTGCCTCCACCCGGGATGAACCGGCTCTTGCCCGCGAAGGCTTCCTGCCAGCGATCGCCCAGCGCCTCTTCTTCCGCGCGGATGCGCACCGACAGCAGCGCGGCGTTGCCGACCGTGAAGACGAGCGCGGTGATCCAGTTGCCGTAGATCATCGGCACGGCGAAGAGCTCCATCACGACGGCGACGTAGTTCGGGTGCTTGATGAAGCGGTACGGCCCTGCGGTGACAGGAACGCCGCCCGGCATCACGATGACCCGCGTGTTCCATTTGTCGCCCAGCGTCGAGATCGCCCAGTAGCGCAGCGCCTGCGCCGCCAACGCGAACCCCAGAGCGATGAGGCCCGCGATGCCAGGCTCGGGCCGATCGAGCAGCCAGGGCTCGACGACGCAGCCGATGAGGAACGCGGTGTGGAAGATGGTCATCACCCGGTAGTGGCGGGTGCCGACTTCGATCGCCCCATTCGCGAACGCCTTTGCTGCATTTCGTTGAGAGAGCTTGAGCTCGTAGAGGCGTTCGATTGCGAGCAGGCCGATGAAGCCCGTGTACGCCCAGAGCGTCACCACTGAAGCAGTACCAGCTCGGCACAGAAGCCGGGCCCCATCGCCATCAGCAAACCGAGCTCGCCCGGCTTCGCTTCGTTGCTGTCGAGCAGCTCGGACAAGACGTGAAGCACGGAGGCCGACGAGAGGTTGCCGACGTCGCGCAGCGATTTCCACGATCGGGCGAGCGCGTCTTTCGGCAGCTCGAGCGCCGATTCGAATGCCTGCAGCACCTTGGGCCCACCGGTGTGCGCAACCCAGTGTTTGATCTTCGAACGATCGAGGCCCTGGGTTTTGAGGAACGTGTCGACGTTGTTGCGAATGTGGCCGGTGACGAGCTCGGGGACTTTGGCCGAAAGAACGACCTTGAAGCCGCCGTCGACGAAGTCCCAGCCCATCGTGCGTTCGGTGTCCGGGTAGAAAATCGACCGGGTCGCGAGCACCGCGGGGCCGTGGGTCGAGACTTCGGCGCCGGACATGATGAGCGCGGCCCCACCGTCGCCGAAGAGGCCGGACGAGATGATGTTGGGAATCGACAGATCTTCGCGCTGCAGCGTCAGTGAGCAGAGCTCGACGGCCACCAGCAGGGCGTGGTGCGTCGGGAAGGCGCGCAGGTAGTCCGAGACTCGCGCGGTGCCGGCGGCGCCCGCGACGCAGCCGAGCCCGAAAATCGGGGTGCGCTTGATGTCTTCACGGAGCTTGAGGCGGTTGACGAGGCGCGCGTCGATCGACGGCGTCGCGAGCCCGGTGACGCTGACGAAGAAGATCGCGTCGATGTCGGTCGGCTGCAATCCGCCCTTGTGCAACGCATCGGTCACGACCTTCTCGCCGAGGTCGACCGCGGCCTTGATCCACGCATCGTTCTTCTGCGCGAAGCTCGTCAGCTTGGCGTACCCGTCAAGCGGCAGGGCGAGGTGCCGGCCATCGACGCCGACCGCGCGGTGCAGCTGCTCGAGGCGGTCGAGGTTAAAGTGCTCTTTCGCCCACTGGGCGCGAAACGCCCCAATGAGACTTTCCTGCGTGGCGTAATAGGGGGGCACCCCTCGGGCTACCGTGCGCAATCGAGGGTTCATGGTGACAGGGGTAACACCGGCTATAAGCGTCCGCGAGTCCCTTTTCAAAAAGGGCCCTTAGCTCAGCGGTCAGAGCTGTCGGCTCATAACCGATTGGTCCTTGGTTCGAATCCAAGAGGGCCCACTGTCTTCAACTGCGCGGCGCGACTGAGGAACATCGGTCGCGGGCGCGGCGTCGGATTCGTGCTCGCCATCGTTCCGCAGTGTCGGCGCAGTGCTTTCTGCATTTGCTGCGAGGGAAAGCATTTCGGCGATGGGCAACGGCGGGGCTTCGAAGCTGAGGGTGCCGATGCCGCTGCGCATGTCGTCGAGGTCGAGGTGACCGTAGACCTCGGCGGTAATCGTCGGTGAGGAGTGGCGAAGGACGCGCTGGACGACGGCGAGAGGCACGCCGGCCTTGAGCATCAAGGTGGCCGTGGTGTGCCGCAGGTCGTGAAACCGAGTGCGGCGGGCGATGGCTGAAGGCCAGAGCTTGAAGTCGCACTTGGGGCAAGGGCGGACGTCGGAGTGGGTAGCGGCTTCCGAGTGACCGCAGCCCTTGCGGCGGCACTTGAGGATCCAGCCGTCAACCAGACCTGCCCGGTTCATGGCGGCGCGGAGAATGTCGGCGAGGTCGATGTGCTCGCGGTGCATCGAGCCGTCGGCGCGGGGGAAGACGAGCGCGGACGGCGAGCGGCGGATGGCTTCAGCCAGGTACGGCCGCAGCTCAGGATGAATCGGAAGCACGGCCGCGCTGCCGCCTTTGGTTGTGTCGGCGCCCCAGCTGTGGGCGACCAGCAGCGAGCCAGCCTCGAGATCGACGTCGGCCTTTCGCAAGGCGACCAGCTCCCCGCGCCGCATGCCGGTGTAGACGGCGCACGCGAACATCGGACGCCAACAGTCGGCGACTTCTCGAAGCATCAAGGTCACTTCGGCGGGCTTCAGGTACGACGCCACTCGACGCGGCACCTTGCGGCGAGGCACGGCGATCGCGGGATTCACGCCGTTCCAGAGTCCGCGTTGGGCTGCCTTGACGAAGACGGTTCGAATGAACCCGCGCAGGTTGTTCAGCGACTTCGGGGCGAGGCTTGCGGCAAGCGCCGACAGCACCTCGTCGATGCGGGCTGAAGTCACCTCGCCAAGTGTCAACCGGCCGAGGGTGGGCCGGAGGTGCTTCTCGGCCGACTGGCGATCACCGTCCGACCGAAGCTCGGCGCCGAAGTTCTCCCAATACCAATCCAGCAACTCACCGAACCCAAGCCGGGTGGGCGCGTCGATCGATTCGACGCCCAGGCGTTGGTATTCGGATTTCCGCTCGAGGGCCGTCAGAAGCCCTCGTGCCTCGAGCTTCGTCGCGCAGTGGGTTCGGCGTTGCCGTCCCTTCCCTGCCCCGTCCTTCCATTCGATGACCCAGCGCCCGTCTCGCTTGAAAACACCCACGTCACACCTCCTTCAGCCGCACGGTCGTCTTCCCGAAGCGGGCGACGATCTCTAACTTCCCGCCCAGCGCTTCGATGTAGCGGCGAAGGGTCGAGACAAGCCGGTCAGGGCGGCGCTCCGACTTCGACAGCTCGGATTGGTCCATGCCCATCATCGGGGCGATTTCGACCTGGAGCTTCCCGCGAAGCTCGCGAACCCCTTTCAGATTCAGCTCGAGCGCGGGCGGCAGCGGGCGTTTCTTTCGAGGCGTCGTCATGGCTTCGGCAGTATGCACTTTAACCTCCTATGGCCGCAATCGAGCGACGTTGGAAGGCGCGACGGTCTGCTCGAGCCATCGGCGAACGGCCTCAGGTCGGAAGCGAAGCGCGGCGCCCAGCCGTAGGCACGGGAGGCGGCCAGCCTCGGCTTCTTTGTAGACCCAGGAGTCCGACATGCTGAGGAAGCGGGCCACGTCGGACACCTTCCAGAGCGACTCGACCGGAGAGGTCACAAGGACACCTGCGGAGGGTGCGCCCAACCGTCACCACCGTCATCATCGTCACCGACACACGGAACCCGGTGGGTTGGCTCTGACGGTCGGTTGCGGGACGTGACGGTTGCCGGCTCGCAGGTGACGGTTTGAGAAGCCGCTGCGTCCCGGGTGTGGTTTGACGGTTGTGACGGTCGTGACGAAGAGCCGCATGCCTCGATGCGCGGGGGCGCCAATGACCAAGGCCGGCGTGAGCCTGTCCGTTCCGGGCGTGCAATTGTCCACCCAGTGCTGCGGAGGGTTGGAGCCAGGCGGTTCAGCTCGCCGGTGAGCGCACGGGGGCTCTTGGGCCACCCCTCAGGGGGCCTGGTAGCTCCAAGATGTGCCTCGATCTGGACCAGCAGTTCGCCGGCAGTGAATGACGACTCCGCCACCACCACGGCGCAAAGGGCCTCGTAGATGGCGCTTCCTTCGAGGCCGGCGCTGGTCGCCTCTGCGGTGTTCGATGCGAGCGCGGCGAACACAGCGCCGGCGCGCAGGCCCATCGCCGGCTCGGCGGCCGTCGCCCAGATCGCGAAGTCGGCGAGC
>JAYUXE010000418.1:0-4983 GCA_043753165.1 Archangiaceae bacterium
CGACGGAAGCCGCTGCGCCCAGCGCGCCGCAGGCCCCTGTGCCCACGCCGGTCGAGTTCCCCGCCGCATCCGTTCCCACCGCTGTCGCCGCAGAAGGCACGGACGACGACGGCGACGACGAGGAAGGGGGCGAAGAAGGAGCTCCCGAGGCCGGCGCAGTTGCCGGCGCACCGGGCACGGAAGGCGAAGCGGGCCGCCGCCGCCGCCGCCGTCGCCGTGGCCGCCGCGGCCGTGGTCCGAAGGAAGGCGTGCCGGGCACTCCTGCAGACGGCTCGGTCGTCGCCGCCGCTGCACCGTCGGCCCCTTCCACCGAAATTCCTTCGGCGCAGCCCACGGCTCCATCGCCGGCGCAGGTCGAGCCCGAGCCGCCTGCGCCCGCTCCGACGGTGCCCGCGCTGGATCCGGGGCCTCCGGAGTCTTGAGCTTCAGGCGCGCGGCATTCGTCGCGTTGGCGTGCCTTGCGCTCGCCAGCTGCAGCGGTGAGAAGCAGACGGTGCTGCAGCGGGTGGACGTCGACGCCGAACAGCTGCTCAAAGAGTCCTCGCTGGGTTGGTTTCCCGGCGAGCTCAACGCCCGCGTCGCTTCGGTGCTCACCGCCAACGGCCTGCCCGTGGTGAAGGAAGGCGAGAAGGCGCCGTCCAGATCCAACGTGCTGCGCGGCCGCCTCACCCTCGAGTCCGAAGTTCAGGAAGCGCGCGCGACGACCCCTGCAGAAGTCGCCGTCGCCGCCGTGCTGCAGCTCAAAGGCAAACCGCTGGGAAACCTCGACACCGTCTCGGCCCACCGCGAAGCGCCGCTGCGCGGGGCAGGGCCCGAAGATCGCCGCGAGGCGACGGTGCACGCCGTCGAAGGCGTGCTCGACGACATCGCCGCCGAAGCCGGCGCGCTGGTGAAGGCGACGAATCAGAAAGACGACGTACTGGTGAAAGAGCTCGCGTCCACCGATGCGCGCACGAAGACGTGGGCGATGAAGGTGCTGGCTGACCGGAAGAACCCTGCCGCGGTGCCGCCGCTGCTCGAGCAGCTGAAGAGCGAGGATCTCGATGAAGTCCGCGCGGCGATTGGCGCCCTGGTCGAGCTCAAAGATCAGCGCGCCGTGCCGGCGATGATCGATGCGTCCCACGCCCGCGACAACTTGTTCCAGCGCGAGGTGGTGTTCGCGCTTTCCGCGATCGGTGGGGAAGAAGCCGAGGCGTACCTGTTCACGATGGCCCAGGGCCACGACGAGCCCGCGATTCGCGCGTCGGCGCAGCAGGCCCTGGACGAGCTCAATGCGAAGTCGATGAAGGAGAATCCGAAATGAAGGTCTTGTTTGCCGTCGCCGCGCTCGCGCTCACCGCGTGCGCCAAGAGCCTGCCCGTCGACAAGCGCCCCGAAGTCGCCGCGATCGCCGCGAAAGACTTCTACCCGCTGGCCGTCGACAACACGTGGACCTACCAGCTCAACGGCCTCGGCGAGAAAGGCGACCTCGAGATCAAGATCCTCAAGGAAGAGAACGGCCAGTTCGCCGACGGCTCGCGCCGCAAGAACCCCGACGGCACCTGGTCACCCTGGATCCCCGGCAACCAGCTGTTCGCCGATGCGTTCGGCGTTCGCGATCAGAAGCGCTACCTGCTGCGTGACCCCGTCAGCGTCGGCACCGAATGGTCGAACGTCGTCTCGGTGTCGTCCGTCGAGCGTTACCGAATCGTGTCGGCCGATGTCGGCTGCGACGCGCCCGCCGGCCACTTCGAAGGGTGCGCGGTCGTCGAGAGCACCAACAAGGTGGAAGAGGGCAAGGCGCTGGTCAACGAGCTCACCTTCGCCCCCAAAGTGGGCCTGGTGCGGATCTCGACCGTGCTCGTGCAGGACGGGAAGAAGATCCCCCAGTTCACCCTCGAGCTGACCCGGCACCAGCTGAAGCCCGCCACTTCCCGGTAGGTTGCCTCGACGGGCGGGCGCCGTTACCTTGCGGGCACTGTGGACACGGCCGACGAGCTCGAGCAGTCGAACGAGGAGCTGATCCTCTCTTTCCTCACCGAAGGGGGGGACGAGTTCATCTCGGGCGCCGCGCTGTCCGACAAGCTCGGCCTGTCGCGCACCGCCGTCTGGAAGCACGTCGAGGCCCTTCGCAAGCATGGGTACCGCATCGACGCTGCGCCCGCGCGCGGTTACCGGCTCGTCGAAGTTCCGGATCGTTTGACGATCCTCGAGGTCGCTCCGCTGCTGGCGACGCGCGAACTCGGCCGGGTGATGCACTACGAAGAATCGCTGCCGTCGACCAACGCGCGCGCGTTCGAGCTCGCCATCGAAGGCGCGTTTCACGGCGAAGTCGTGGTCACCGAAGAACAGACGGCGGGCAAAGGCCGGCGCGGCCGCGTCTGGGTCTCGCCGCCGGGAAAGAACCTCTACTTCTCGGCCATTCTTCGCCCCGAGCTTTCGCCACAGCGTGCCCCCGAGCTCACCCTGGTCGCCGCGGTCGCGCTCTGCGAGACGCTGCGCGAGGCCGGAGCGAACGCGATGATCAAGTGGCCCAACGACGTGCAGATCGACGGTCGCAAGGTCGCCGGCATCCTCACCGAGCTCTCGGCCGACACCGAACGGGTGCACTTCGTCATTCTCGGCGTCGGGGTGAACTTGAACTCGGGCGCCGGTGACTTCCCGCCCGAGCTCGCCGAGCTCGCCACCTCGGTCGCGATCAGCCGCGGCCAGCCGGTTCCGCGCGCGCTCTTCGCCGCTGCCCTGTGGACGCGGCTCGAACAGTGGCTCGACACGCACACGGAAGAAGGGTTCGAGCCGGTGCGAACCGCGTGGAAGGCGATGGCGTCGACGATTGGGCAGGACGTGCTGGTGCGCGCCGAACAGCGCGAGCTGCGCGGGGTCGCCGAAGACATCGATGCCTCGGGCGCGCTGATTCTTCGCACCCCCGACGGGAAGACCGAGCGCGTGCTGGCCGGTGATGTCGAGCAGGTTCGGCCGCGCAAGACTTGAGGCGACGCTAGAGTTCGCGGCCATGCTGCTCGCGATCGACGTCGGCAACACCAACACCGTGGTCGGCGTGTACGACGCCAAAACCCTGAAGGCCAACTGGCGCCTCGAGACCACCTCGCGCCGCACCTACGACGAGTGGGGCATCACGTTGCTGCAGCTGTTCGCGCACGTGGAGCTCGACCCGAAGCAGATCGGCGCCGTCGCGGTCTCGTCGGTGGTGCCGACGCTGCAGTTCAACCTCGAGAAGATGTCTGAACGGTATTTCGGTGGGAAGCCGATGTTCGTCGGCCCCGGCGTGAAGACGGGGATGCCGATTCTCTACGACAACCCGCGCGAGGTCGGTGCCGACCGCATCGTCAACGCCGTCGCCGCGTACGAGAAGCACAAGGGCGCGTTGATCGTCGTCGATTTCGGCACCGCCACGACGTTCGACGCCGTCACGGCGAAGGGCGAATACCTGGGCGGTGCGATCTGCCCCGGCATCACCATCGCGATGGAAGCGCTGTTCACCCGGGCCTCGAAGCTGCCTCGCGTCGAGTTCGCGCTGCCGCCGCACGTCATCGGCCGGAACACCGTACACTCGATGCAGTCGGGCATGGTCTTCGGCTACGTCTCGCTGGTCGACGGAATCTGCGAGCGCATGAAGAAAGAGCTGGGTGAGAAAACCAGGGTCATCGCGACGGGCGGCCTGGCGCCGCTGATCTCGGGGGAAAGCCGGATGATCGACGAAGTCGACGAGCTGCTCACGCTGGAAGGGCTTCGGCTCATCTGGGAAAGGAACCGCGCTTGAGCAACGAAGAACAGCCGCTGTTGGATGCGACGGTCGACGGGCCGCTTGACGTTCCGGCGCGACCGCAGCCGGCGCCGGCCCCGATTGGGGTGTGCCCGATCACCGACGCCTTCCTTCCGCCGAACATGAAGAAGCACGTCGACCCGAAGGCCCCCGTGCCGCTGCGCATGATGGCCGCGAAGTCGCTGGTGCCGCTGTCGCCGTCGGACATGGTCGGCGCGCTCTTCATGCTGACGTACGACGCCGAAGCCACCATTCGTGAGACGTCGGTGAAGACGGCGGCCGGGCTGCCAGACCGCATTCTTTCCACTGCGCTGCGCGACGAGGCGGTGAAGGCGCCGGTGCTCGGGTGGCTGCTGGGCCTGCACTGGAAGAACGACAACTACGCCGAGATGCTGGTGCTGAACGCGAGCACGCCGGACGAAGCGGTCGCGCCGGTCGCAGCCGTTTGCGGCCAGCGCCTCGCCGAGATCATCGGTGGCAACCAGCTGCGCATTCTTCGCTTCGAAGAGATCTTGCGGCAGCTGGCGCAGAACCCGGTCGCTGTCGGCGCGCTGATCGACGGGGTCTGTGACTTCGCGGTGCGGTCGGGCCTCACGATGGTCGACGTGCCGCAGATGCAGGAAGCGCGCGTTCGCCTCTACGGCCCGGGCGCCAACGACAAGCCGCCCGACCCCGGCACCACCGCCGACGCCCTGCTGCAGGAATTCAAAGAGCTCGCCGACGAGACGTCACCGCCGATGGAAGAGGGCAAGCGGCTCAGCTTCTCGCAGCGCATCCTGAAGATGAACATCGCCGAGAAGATCAAACTCGCGACCAAGGGCAACAAGGAAGCGCGCGCGATTCTCATTCGCGATTCGAACAAGCTCGTCGCGGTCGCCGTCATTCGCAGCCCGGGTCTCACCGACGGCGAAGTGCTGCTTCAGGCCGGCAACAAAACCGCGCAGGACGACGTGCTGCGCGTCATCTACAACGACCGCGAGTGGACCAAGAAGTACATGGTCAAGCTCGCCCTGGTGAAGAACCCCAAGGTGCCCCAGGCGATCGGGATGAAGCTGATGGGCACCCTGCGGGAAAGCGACATCAAGACGCTCGCCCGCGACAAGAACGTGCCCAACATCATTCAGATGATGGCGAAGAAGATGGTCGAGAAGAAGGAAGGGGCGAAGAAGGACGCGAAGTAGCTGCGCTGTATTTGGCGGCCTGTTCGGCCGGTCAGGCTT
>JAYUXE010000419.1:0-2027 GCA_043753165.1 Archangiaceae bacterium
GGCGAACGGGGCACGCCTTCCGCCCGCGGGCGCGTCAGCACGATCGCTGCGACCAGGACGTTCACTGCGACGGCGACGAACTGCGCGACGCGCGCGCCCAGGTTCGGAACCAACACGAAGTCGGCGAGCACCGCGCCCAGCGCCGCGCCTCCGGTGTTCGCGCCGTACAGCGCCCCGGTGCGCCACCCTTCGACCACGCCGCCCTCGCTGTGCATCACGTGCTGCAGCAGCAGCGTCAGCGTCGCTCCCATCAGCAGCGTCGACGGCAGCAGCAACACCGTCACGATCGCCACGCGCCCCGCCCAGGAGCCGAACGTCAGCGAGAAGTAGTCAGGGCCCGGCGCATAGGCCGACAGCGCGGACGACAAGACCCCTGCCAACGGCAGCGCGAGCGCGACGAGCAGCCCCCACCCACCGATCGCGAGCTCGACCCAGCCGTACAGCCGCAGCGCGCGATCGGGCCGGCGGTCGGCGATCTTTCCCGCGACGTGCCCACCGACGCCCAGGCCCGCCATGAAGATCGCCGTCACCAGCGCGGCCGACCAGACGCCGTTGCCGAACAGGTTTCCGAACTGCCGCACCCAGATCACCTGGTACAGCAGCGCCGCGCCGCCCGAGAGAAAGAAGAGGATGTGCAGCAGCGCCCGGGGGATCAAGCGCCCGCGAACACATCACGAAAGCCTCAGCGAGCGGTGAAGATGCAGCGTGTGTTCGGTACCGCGATGTCCGCCAGCACGTAGAGGTAGTACTTCGTGCCCGGCACCAGCGCCACCGGAGCGCCCTCAACCGGGAACCGCTGCGTCGCCGCAACCGGAATCTCGCCGTACTTCACCGTGCCGCTGGCCACGGGCGTTCCGTTCGCCGGCACGTCGAGCCGCCACCGCGTGCCCACGGGCAGGTCGAGGTTCGGCGGCACCGTCGGCGAATCGGCGTTTTCGTCGAGCACGTACACGTACCGGGCTTTGCCGTTGAGCCAGGTGATCTTGCCGTCGGCCGCGACGCCTTCGCTGCCCGTGCATTCTTTCGGCTCATAGAAGCGCTGGGCGTCGAGAGGACCCGCTCCGTAGGTGCCGGGCGGGTAGTCGCTGCGCTTCACGCCGCGCGCCGCGAGCTCTTTCTCGAAGAACGTGCGCATGCGCGTGTCATCGGTGGTGACGAAGATGCTGTGCGCCGGGTCGGCCGGCGTCGCGCGCGTGAAGCCGTTGTTCTTCTCTTTCGGGAAGGCGCCGAAGCCCACCGTGTCGATCCACCCGGCGCCCATCGCGAGGCCGCGGTTCCAGAACGAGTTGACGAAGTTGGGGCCGGATTCGATGTACCAGTTCGAAGCGCCGTCGGGGGCCTTCGTCGAGTGGCAGCACACGCACGCGGTCGCCTGAATCTGCGACTTCACCCACGCGACCTCGGCCGCATACGTGGGGTCGTCCATGCGCGGGTCCGCGTCATCCGCCTGCTCGCCGACGCCCACCGCGTAATACGGGCGCTGGGTGCGCACGCGATCGCAGCTGGCGTAGTCCTCGAAGTGGCGGCCTTCTTCCGTGGCGCCCGAGATCATTTCCCACGTGCAGACCTGGCCATTGGCCGACTTGCCCGGCGCCTCGCCCGGCTTGGGGTCGATGCAGTGAAGCACGGGCTGCTGGAAGGTCGGCAAGCCGGTGCCCGTCGGCTCTGAGATCACGCCGCCGCATGGAGCAGCGGGGTCGAAGATGCCGCCGCCAAAGAATTCGCAGCCCCGCTTCGCCGAGCCGCACGACTTCGCATCGGTGCCGGGGAAGGTGATGCGCTCGAACTTCCCGCCCACGCCGCCCAGAATGCAGTAGCCGAGCCGCGCCTCGATGCCGCAGGCCTTCGTCGCGAGGGTCGAGCCTTTGCCGGTGCACGTGTCGGCCGCTTCCTGCGACGTCCACTCACCGACGTAGTCCGTACATTCTTCGAGCTTGCTGAACTGGTTTTTGTAGACGCAGCTGCCGACGATCTTCTCCGGCAGCGTCGGCACCGGGCCACCACCGCAGCGGCAGGCGGGCAGGGCG
>JAYUXE010000420.1:0-4970 GCA_043753165.1 Archangiaceae bacterium
CAGCGGAAAGTTGCTCGGTGCCGAGCTCTGCGCGCCCGCGGGTGAGCATCTCGCGCACCTGCTCGCGCTCGCCATCTCGCAATCGCTGACGCTCGCTGAGCTGAGTGACATGCCCTGGTATCACCCGACCTTCGAAGAAGGGTTGATGGACGCGCTCGACGTCTGAGCCGACGGGCTACCAGGTCTTGCTTTGCGCGGTCGGCAGGAAAGGCAGCTGCGAACCGGTGTCGCCATTGACGGTGATGCCGGGGTGCATGATGGCACCTGCGCGCGACAAGAACCGCGCGGGGAAGTTCAGCTGCGGCTTCGTCAGGTCATCGAGCTTCGCGCGCTGGGCCGGGGTGAGCTTCACGTCCACCGCTGCGACGTTCTGCTCGAGCTGCTGCAGGGTGCGGGCGCCGATGATGGTGCTGGTCACCCCGGGGCGGCCCTGCACCCACGCCAACGCCACACGCGCGGCAGTCGTCTCAAGCTCCTTCGCGACCGCGAGCAACGCGTCGATGACGGTCAGCTCGACCTCGGTCAGCCGCACGCCGCCCGGACGATCGGACGTCGACTTGCCCAGGTTCTCGCGCGTGTGTTTACCGCTCAAGACGCCCCCCCGCAGCGGCGACCACGGCGTGACGCCCAGCCCGAGCTCCTGCGCCATCGGCAACAGCTCGCCTTCGACGGTGCGCTCGAGCAGCGAGTATTCGATCTGCAGCGCAATCAACGGCGACCAGCCCCGCAGCGTCGCAATCGTCTGCGCCTGAGCGACCTTCCATGCCGGCGTGTCCGAGAAGCCGAGGTAGCGCACCTTGCCGCTGGCCACCAAATCGTCGAGCGCGCGCATCGTCTCTTCGATGGGCGTGTGGCGATCCCACGCGTGCATCCACAACAGGTCGATCGACCCGGTCTTCAGCCGCCGCAGCGATTCATGAACGGCCTGAACGATGGACTTTCGGCCGGCGCCTCCGCCGTTCGGGTCGCCTGGGTTCATGTTGCTGTAGAACTTGGTCGCGAGCACCACGCGGTCGCGCGCACCGGGCGTGCGGGCGAAGTAGTCGCCGATGATCGTCTCGCTGTGGCCGAACGTGTACAGGTTCGCCGTGTCGATGAAGTTGCCGCCCAGCTCGAGGTACTTCGCGATGATTTTTTCCGAGTCAGCGACGCTCGAGCCCCAGCCCAGGTCTTCGCCGAACGTCATCCCGCCCAGACACAACGGGCTGACGCGGAGTCCAGAACGGCCGAGGGTGACGTAGTGGTTCAGGGGCATGCCGCGACTCTTAACGTAAGGTCCACCGCAAGTGCCCTCGAAAGCCGCTGCTGAGTTCTGGAACACGTACTCACGCGAGCCACTGCCCTACGACGTCTGGCACTTCGCCGACACGGAAGCCGTCGCGCGCCACCTGCTCGACCTCGTGCTCGCAGGAAAGAAGACGGCGACGTGCGGGCTCGAGTGGGAAATGGACACGCCCAACAACCCGCGCCCCGTCGTCGGCGGCTACAGCGTCCTCACCGATTTCGCCGGAATTCCGCACGCCATCATCCAGACCGTCGAGCTGCGCACCCTGCCCTTCGGACAAATCGACGAGGCGTTCGCGCTGGCAGAAGGCGAAGGCACGTACGACGTGTGGCGCACCTTGCATTGGAACTACTTCACCCGCCGTTGCGAAGCGCTCGGTCGGGTCGCTTCCGAACACATGCCCGTTCTGTGCGAACGGTTCGCGCTTCGATTCCCACGGCCCCACTGACGTTCGATCGGCCTGCGCCTTCTAATGCTTGGCGCTGGACGTCTCGGCGCCCGACAGAAAGAGCGACGGACTGCCAAATCCGAGGCTCTGCACCAAGTGTCCGTCTTTGCTGGAACTTCATGGGAAATTTGACGGAATGCGACGGTGCGGGGGCTGAGGCGTTTGTGCTCATTGCCCCGAAGATGAGACAAGCGCCTACCTCGCCGAGTCTTCCGACGGATGCCCTTTTTCCGCGCCCCCACCGACGCTGGACAAGCAGCCGTCGAAGCGGCGCTGACGTTGCCCTTGCTGGTGTTCCTGGCGCTGGGAACGTTGCAGCTCTTCCTGATGATGCAGGCCCGCTTTCTGGCCGAGTACGGGGTGTTCCGGGCGGTGCGCGCCGGCAGCTTGAACCATGGCGACTGCAAGGCGATGACGCACGCCGCCCTTCTTTCCGTCCTTCCCACACTTGGCCGCACCAACGACCCCGCCTCGGTCGAGGCCGCGTTCAAGAAACACTCGAACAACAAGTACACCCCGGGCGGGCAAATCGTCGAGCTCTGGCGCGACGTCTACCTGGCGCGCACGCGCGACATTCTCATCAGCCCCGCGTCGCTGCCCGACCCCGAAGACGCGCTGTTCGACCAGCCCGACCACCTGATGCGCCTCGAGACGCGCATGGTGCTCTGGTACCGGATGAACATCCCGTTCGCGAACTGGGTCTTGAGCAAAATCTTTCTCGCCCACTACGGCTTGAGTGCGTACGACTTCGCGAACCCGCTCGCTCCGGTCGAAGGCCACGCGGGCTGGCCCGACTCACCGACGCTGAAGTTCAAAGGCGAAGAATGGCCGGGCGGCCCGCTGGACGCGTCGATGCTCGCGTTCGCTTCAGCCGGCCAGTATCTGTTTCCGATTCGCGTCACCTGGTCGATGCGAATGATGACGCCGATGAAGAAGAAGTACTTCGCCGGCTGGGGGTGCCCTCTGTGAAGACGCGCGGTCAAACGCTGGTGCTCGGGGCGCTGTTCCTCTTTCTCACCACCGTGCTCGTGCTGATGACGCTCAGCCTCGGCCAGCGCACGCGCGACCGCATCGAAGCGCAGATCGCCGCCGACGCCGCCGCGTACTCGAACGCCGTGGTGGTCGCGCGCACCCTGAACCAGCTCGCGCTGATCAACCGCACGCGCACTTCGATGCTCGTCGCCGTGCTCGGCATGCAGTCGTTGATTTCGTGGTCCGGCCACCACCGTTCGCACCTGGCCGCCACCGGGCAGGCGTTGAAGGAAGCAGAAACCCCGTACATCCCCTGCTGCGGAAATCCGTTCTGCCCGCAGAGCGCGTGCAGCTGCGCCGAGCTCTCACTGCTGCACGGCGCCGAAGCCACCGTGGCTGCCGAGCAGGCGCGCGTCGCTGCCAGCTGGGACAAGCTCGACGAAGAGGCCGGGCTCTACGCGGGCGAGATGTTCGGCTCGTCCGTTCAGCTGTACCAGAGCGCCGAGAACGCGATTCAGGGCATGAAGGATCAGCTCAAGCACCAGCTGCTCGCGAAGGCGATCGTGAAGAGCGCAAGCCCTGCCCTCGACGCTCCTGACAAAGGGGACCTCAAGTCGTTCGACGAGACGAAGCCTTCCGAGCAGTGCGAAGGCGCCGCGGGCCTCTACTGCGAGCGCCACGAAATCCCCCAGGCCGAACACGCCATCATGATGGGCACCCGCGGCTGGCACTTCGTCACCGCCCGCACCGAGAAAGACGGCCTCATCCGCAAGAAGCTCGAGTCGCTGGTTCGCCCCTTCAACGGCTCGGCCACCATCGAGCCACCCGATGCCGCCGGCGGCGCTGGCGTCGGTGAAGACCGCGAGAAAGCGCAGAAGAAAAATACGCAGCCCTACCTGTATGCGATTGGCGAAGACCATGGCGGCACGCTGGACCTCGACTGGCCGTCCAGCTGCATTCCGTCGGGCGGCTCGGCGAAAGTCTCGAACGCCTGGGTGCGGTCGAACCACCTCGAGATGTCGGGCGACGAGCACAAGTACGACGGCTCGCACGAGCCGGCCAAACGCCACGACCTGGTGCTGAAGGCGGGCTCACGCGACAACTGGCCGTGGATGCACGAGTACAACCACCACGAGCTCGACAACCCGAAGAACGATTTCGGCCAACCCAAGCTCTACGCCATCGTCGAACGCAGCTTCGACCACAAGAACCCGTGGGACCTCACGACCGTCGACTTCGGCGACTCGCGGCAGGTCGTGCTCTCGAGCGCGATGGCCTACTACCACCGGCCAGGCACGTGGAAAGAGCCGCCCACGCTGTGGAACCCGTTCTGGCGTGCGACGCTCACCGCCCCGGACGATGACCTCGACAAGTACATCGGCAAAGCGGGCTACTCGCCGCAGGCCGACACGATGAAACGGCTGCTGAAGGCCGGCATGGCGGGGACGCGATGAAGCGAGGCCAGGCCGTCACCGAGCTCGCGTTGTTGCTGCTGGTGTTCGTCACCGTGCTCATCTTCGGAATCCACTTCGCCGAAGTGCACGCGCTCGCGATGCGGTCGCAGGAAGCCGCGCAGGCCGCGCTGTTCGACACGTCGGCGATGAAGATGCACGACACGTCGACAGGAAACTGGGACCTGGTGAAGAACGTCGCCATCGCGACCGCTGCGCCCGCGACCGCAGAAAACTACGCCGACCGCGAAGGCATGCACGCCGCTGCGTCGAAGAAGACGGCCGACTGGGTCTTCTCGCGCGCGGGCGAAATCGAAATCGACTGCCGCAACGAGCCCGGCATTCAGCTGTCACCGGTCGAGCCGTTGGACCATTCGCTGCCTGTGGGCGACACGGCCATCGGCTGCAATGCGGGCCTCATCGTGAAAGGCCTGCGCATCCCCGGCTCGTTCGCCGACCGCAGCGACGGCTTCTTCAAGAAATCGCACTTCGAGGCACTCGACTATGCGCTTTGTGCCGCCGGCACGGGTCATGGGTGTGATGGCCGCTTTGTGATGCTGCTCGACGACTGGGGGTATTCAGGGCCGAAGGAAGGGCTCGATTGTCCGCTGCAAGTCGAAGGCGGCGGCGAATGCGCCAATCGCGGCTACTGGCACATGGTGAAGCGGGCGTACGAACGGCAGGTCGCCCTTCAGGTCACCGGTGGCATGCACACCCCTGGCAGCGACCTGGCAGAGAACGTCGTCGGTGACAGCCCGATCGACGAGAACCATTTCTACCTGTCGTACGTCGGCCTTGCGTCGAAGGCGTTCGA
>JAYUXE010000421.1:0-4968 GCA_043753165.1 Archangiaceae bacterium
CCGCTGAAGCCGCTTACCGACGATTCTTCAGCGTGACGAACAGCCCGCCTTTCGGGCGCAAAGTGACGCGCGGCTCGGGAATGATGGTGTGGCCGGGCACGAGGTCGACGCGGAACTTCTGCATCACCATCGCGAGCACCAGCTGCATTTCCATCATCGCAAAGGCGCTGCCGATGCACATGCGCGGGCCGGCGGCGAACGGGAAGAAGGCGAACTTGTGCCGCTTCGCGACGTTCTCGGGAAGGAAGCGGTCGGGGTCGAAGCCTTCGGGGTTGTCCCAGAAGCGCGGGTCTCGGTGCGTCGCGAACGGCAGCAGCATCACGTCGGACTTCTTCGGAATGTGGAAGCCGCCAATCTCGTCGTCTTCGATCGTCATCCGGCCCACCGCCCACGCGGGCGGGTAGAGCCGCATGGTCTCTTCCATCACCTGCTTCGTGTAGGAAAGCAGAGGAAGGTCGGCGAGGGTCGGCGCACGGCCTTCGAGCTGGGCCACTTCGGCGGCGAGGCGACGCTCGACCTCGGGGTGGGTCGACAGCAGGTAGAAGGCCCAGCTGAGCGCGTTCGCCGTCGTCTCGTGGCCGGCGAGCACCATCGTCATCACCTCGTCGCGCAGCTGGCGGTTCGACATGCCTTCCTGGCCGTCTTCGGTGCGGGCCTCCATCAGCATCGCGAGCAGGTCGTGCTTCGGTTCGCCGCCGTCGCGCCGCGCCGAGATGAGGCCGTTGACGAGGTCGTCGAGCACGTTCATCGAGCGCTGGAAGCGCAGGTTCTGCGGCGTCGGGAAGAACTGCGGGGGGACGAAGATGCTCTCGAAGCGGTCGTTGGTGATGGTGAGCACGTCCGACAGCGCCTGCCCCACGTCGTCGGCGCTCTCGCTGATGTCGGTCGAGAACAGCGCTTCGCCAACGACGGAAAGCGTCAGCTTCATCATCTCGGCGTGCACGTCGAGCTTCGCGCCGGGGGCCCACGCCGACAGCATTCGCGCGGTGTGGCGGGCCATCAGCTCGGCGAAGCCCGCGATGCGCTGCTTGTGAAACGCGGGCTGCGCGAGGCGGCGGTTGCGAAGGTGCTCTTCGCCTTCCGCGGTGAGCAGGCCCTTGCCGAGGAAGGGCTCCATGCGCTTGTAGTTGAAGCCCTTGGTGTAGTTGCGGTGGTTGTCCTGCATCACGTGCTTCACGTCGTCGGGGTGGGTGACGATGTGAATGTCGATCACCACCGGCATCTTCACGACGTCGCCGTAGGTCTGCACCAGGTCGACCAGGGTCTTCAGCTTCTGCGACCGCAGCTCTGACAGGACGCCGGTGATGAGCTTCCCTTTGGGGCCAGGGGCGATTCGGCGGCCCTCTTCGACGGTCGCGGCTTGCGTTTGCATTGGCGTAAGATACGAGCTGTCGCTCACATTTACTGCTCGCCTTGCGCTCACATTTCAGCCTCGAGGACTCCATGCCCCGCCGCATCCGCACTTCCCCTCGCAAATCGCCCCGGCAGGAAAGGTCGAAGGCCACCGTCGACGCGATCGTGCTCGCGATGACTCGCGTTCTCATCAAAGACGGGTGGGACGCCGCGAGCACGAATCGCGTCGCGACCGAGGCCGGCGTCAGCGTCGGCTCGCTGTACCAATACTTCCCGTCGAAAGAGGCGCTGGTGCTCGCGGTGATGGAACGGCACGCGACCGCGATGACCGAGAAGCTTCAAGAACGGATGATGCAGCTGGCGACCGCTTCGATTCGCGACGCCGCGGCCGAGCTGGTGCACCTGTTCATCGACGCGCACTTGACGAACCCGAAGCTGCATCGCGTGCTCATCGAGCAGGTGCCGCGGGTCGGCGCGCTGTCGAAGCTGGAAGAGATGAACCGGATCTACGAGCACCTGCTGGTCGCGTACATGGAATCGCACCGCGAAGAGCTCGAGGTGAAGGACCTGTCGATGGCGGCGTACGTCATCGTCCAGGCGGTCGAGGCGCTGTGCCACCACGCGGTCGTGCAGCGGCAGGACTTGCTGCAGAACGGAAAGCTCGAGAAGGAAATCGTCAGGCTCGTGCTCGGGTACATCAAGCCTTCGCTGCTGGTGAAAAAATGAAGCCGAAGCGCAGGCATGACCCGCTGCTCGATTTCCGCATGTCGGACGCGACGACGTTTCTCGCGGTGCGGCGGCATGGAAGTCTGAGCGCGGCGGCGCGGGAGCTCGGGGTCACTCCGTCGCAGGTGAGCAAGGCCATCGTGCGGCTCGAGAAGCAGCTGAACGTCACGCTGCTGAAGCGCAGCGCCGTCGGAGCCGTGGTGAGCTCCGAGGCCGTTCGCGTGGCACCGTTGATCGAGCTCGCCCTGGCGCGGCTGCGTGAGGCGCGCGCCGATGATGGTCCGCGGCTGCCGCTGCTGACCGTCGCGGGTCCGTCGTACGTGATGGGGCACATGACCCGCGCGCTGGTCGTCGCCCTGCCGCAAATGCGGCTTCGGGTGTTGCAGCTTGCGCCGGCGGCGATTCGGGCGATGGCGTCGCAGGGAATGTTCGATGTGGCGTTCAGCGTCGGTGAGCCATTCACGCTCGACAGCTGGGAAACCGTCACTGCCGGGCAGCTGCAGAGCACGCTGTTCGCGACACCGGCGATGGCGGCGCGGCTCGGCCCGGGGCCCGTCGAGGTCGAGCGCGTGCGGAAGGAAAGGTTCGTGTGCCCCGTGAGCCAGGCCGATGGTCAGCCGGTGCCGCTGGACGATGGGTGCCCGATTCCGTTCGAAGAGAGGCGGCGGGGTCATGAGGCGCAGACGTTGTCGCTGGCGCTCGAGCTGGCTGCCGCGTCCGACCAGGTGGTCTTCGGCCCCGTGTCCGCGGCGATGGGTCGGCTGATTGCCGGCCAGCTCGTGCCCGTCGAGGTGAAAGGCTGGGCGCGCAGTGAGCCGCTGCACATGATGGTGAATGTCGACCGCGTCACATCGCCCGTTCGCGCCGCCGTGCTGCGCGAGGTGCGGGCGTTTCTCGGCGAAGCGCAGCTGGGGAAAGCCGTGCGTCTGCGACCGCCGCGGCGATGAATCACACAATTCCTGTTCGCAGCGGGGTGACCGTTGCATGCTCATATTTTTGGGGGGGGTTGAGATGTCCGACACAGAACAAACGCTCGAAGGCATTCCCCTTCGAGACATTCAGCGCGCGACCGATGAGAAGCGCGTGGCTTCGTTCATCGAAGCGTTGCCAGCGGCGGTGTTCGTCACCGACGCGACGGGCAAGCCCGTCTATTCCAACCGCCTCTCGCAGGACCTGCTCGGGAAGGGCATCGCTGCGAGCACCACCGGCGAACTGGCAGAGGTCTACAGCGCCTATGTTGCGGGAACATCGCAGCTCTACCCCACCGCCAGAATGCCGGTGGTGTGCGCGCTTCAGGGCATCTCGTGCAGCGTCGATGACATGGAGATTGATCGCCCTTCAGGACGAATTCCCCTCGAGGTGCATGGCGCCCCGCTGTTGGACGCGGCTGGAAAAGTCGTCTACGCGATTGCGTTGTTCAAAGACATTTCCGCTCGAAGGGCCCTCGAAGCGAAGCTGATGGTGGCTGACCGCATGGCGGCAATCGGGGCCCTCGCGGCCGGGGTCGCGCATGAAATCAACAACCCCCTTTCCTACGTCATCACCAACCTCGCCTTCGTGCTCGAGGAGCTCAAGGGTCAGTCTGCTCAGCTCGACGAGGCGAGGCAGGCACTCGAAGAGGCCCGCACTGGCGCCGAGCGCGTACGGGTCATCGTTCGAGACCTGAAGATTTTTTCCCGGCCGGACGAAGACCGCATCGGCCCGG
The DNA here is from genome assembly GCA_043753165.1 of Archangiaceae bacterium. Taxonomy (GTDB): domain Bacteria; phylum Myxococcota; class Myxococcia; order Myxococcales; family Myxococcaceae; genus JAGSPQ01. Next base: position 3,785 of record JAYUXE010000421.1, read on the forward strand.
TCGATGTGAGGCATGCGCTCGAGAGCTCGGTCAACATGGCGTGGTCCGAAATCCGGCAGAAGGCACGCCTGGTGAAGGTGTTCGGTCAGGTGCCCCCGGCGCTGGGAAACGAGGCCCGCCTCGGCCAGGTGTTCTTGAATCTGCTCATCAATGCCGCGCACGCCGTCCCAGCCGGCGCAGCCGAGCAGAACGAGATCCGAATCGTCACCCGGGTGGACGGTGGCCGGGTGGTCGTCGAGGTCTGGGACACCGGAAGTGGGATTTCGAAGGAAGTGCTTCCGCACATTTTTTCGCCTTTCTTCACCACCAAGCAGGTCACGGGCGGCACTGGCCTCGGGCTGGCCATCTGCCACCAAATCATCGCGCGGTTGGGCGGCGAGCTGACGGTGCAGACCGAGGTCGGGAAAGGCTCACAATTCCGGGTGGTGCTGCCGGCCGCCGACGAGCTGCCTGAAGCGAACCCGGTTTCCGCAGCTCTCCCGGCTGCAGCGGCGCCGTCATTCAAGATTCTGGTCGTCGACGACGAGCCGATGATGGGGCCGATGATCAAGCGAATCCTGCGCGACCACGAGGTGGTGTTTGCGCCCCAGGCGCAGCAGGCGCTGGAGCTCATCGGCTCAGGAGTGCCATTCGACCTGGTTCTCGCAGACGTGGTGATGCCAGATATGGACGGCATCGGGCTTCACCAGGCGTTGGTGAAGCTCGGCTCGCACCACGCCGACAAGATGGTCTTCTTCACCGGTGGGCCGCCCTCTGACGAGGCGAGGGCTTTTCTCGACCGCATCCCCAACGTCCGCCTCGAGAAGCCCTTCGACGCGCAGATGCTCCGCACGCTGGTGGTCGAATGTTGCAGCCGCCGTACGTAATCAGACCCGGTCTTTCAGCGCCCTCAGCCCATCGCCGCGCACGAGCCGATCGGCAATCGATTCGGCGACGGCGGCAATCGTGAGCGACGGATTCGCGCCGATCGCGCTCGGCACGATGGCCGAGTCGATGACGAAGAGGTTCGGGTTGTTGAGGCACTCGCCGAAGGGGTCGACCACGCCGTTCACCGCCGCGCCGCGCTCGGCCATTCGGCACCCGCCCAGTGGATGCGCCGTGTGCACCGTGCCGTCCTTCCGGTAGCCGTCGAGGTACAGCTCGCCCCCCAGCGCCTCGTAGATGCGGCGCATCGTGTCGACCGC
>JAYUXE010000422.1:0-4967 GCA_043753165.1 Archangiaceae bacterium
CGCTACCGCGACGTGCACCTCGAGTCGTGCGAGGTGATCGCGGAAGGGCTCAAGTCCCTGGGCCTGCTGCGTGGCGACGTCGACGGCCTCGTCGAGTCGGGCGCCCACGCGCTGTTCTTCCCCCACGGCGTCGGCCACCAGCTTGGGCTCGACGTGCACGACCTCGAGTCCTTTGGCGATCGCATCCACTACCCGAAGGGCCGCACGCGCAGCGAGCAGTTCGGGACCCAGTACCTGCGCATGGACATGGATCTCGAGGAAGGCATGACCTTCACCATCGAGCCGGGCATCTACTTCGTGCCCGCGATCTTGAATTCCGCAAAGTTCCGCACCCAGTTCGCCACGCAGGTCGACTTCGAAAAGGCGGCGGCGTACCTCGCGGTGAATGGTGGGCGCGGCTTCGGCGGCATCCGCATCGAAGACGACGTTCACTGCACGGCGTCGGGCGCCGAGGTGCTGACGGCGGCGATCCCCAGGGCCCGCAAAGAGGTCGAGGCGCTCGCGGGTTCCGCCTGAAGTTTCCGCTCTGGCGCTGCGTCTGATTTCTGCTACGAGCCAGCGTCAGAATGTCCGCCTGGTTCAGCAAGAAGCCGCGCATCGCTCAGGTCGAGGCGCAAGACGACGACCTCAAAGCCACGCCTTCCCGCATGGAAGGGTTGTGGGTGAAGTGCGACAGCTGCGGCGAGATTCTCTACCGCAACGATCTCGAGAAGAACCTGCACGTCTGCCCGGCGTGCGCGTTTCACATGCAGATGCCGGCCCGCGCGCGGCTCGCGTCGTTGCTCGATGGCGGCGTCTTCACCGAGCACGACGTCAACCTCGAAGCGGAAGACCCGTTGGGGTTTTCGGACTCGAAGAAATACAAAGACCGCTTGCGGGTGACGAAGAAGAACCTGGGCGAGAAAGACGCGTTCTTGAGCGGCCTCGGCAAGATCGATGGTGCGCAGGTCTCGGTCGGCTGCTTCGTGTTCGAGTTCATGGGCGGCTCGATGGGCAGCGTCGTCGGCGAGAAGGTGACCCGCGTGTTCGAACGCGCGTACGACCTGAAGTGCCCGGCGATCGTGTTCTCGTCATCCGGCGGCGCGCGCATGCAGGAAGGCATCTTTTCGCTGATGCAGATGGCGAAGACGTCGGCCGCAATCGCGCGCTTCCGCACCGTTCGCCAGCCGTACATCTCGGTGATGCTGCACCCGACCACGGGTGGCGTCGCGGCCTCGTTCGCCTGGCTCGGTGACGTGATCCTCGCTGAACCGAAGGCGCTGATTGGCTTTGCCGGCCCGCGCGTGATCGAGCAGACGATTCGCCAGAAGCTGCCCGAAGGCTTTCAGCGGTCGGAGTTCCTGATCGACCACGGCATGATCGACGCAATCGTCGCGCGGAAGGATCTGCGCCCGCGGCTGTCGCAGCTGATCGCGTTGATGTCGTGACGCCGTCCGAAGCGCTTCGCTGGTTCGTTCAGCTGCCCCCGTCGCACATCAAGCTCGGGCTCGAGCGGGTGCAGCACGCACTCGCAGCGCTGAAGCACCCCGAGACGCAGTACCCGGCGATTCACGTCGCGGGCACCAACGGCAAGGGCAGCACCTGCGCCTTCGCCGCCGCGTGCCTGACGCAGCAGAGCTACAAGGTCGGGCTCTACACGTCGCCGCACCTGGTGAAGGTGAACGAACGCTTTCAGATTGGCGGCGTGCCGATTTCGGACGCGCTGCTGGGCCAGCGCGTCAACGAAGTGCTCGCCGGTGTCGGGCCCTCGCACGATCTGACGTTCTTCGAGTTCGGTACGGTGGTCGGCCTGTGGCACTTCGCGCAGGAGAACATCGACGTCGCGGTGCTCGAGACGGGCCTGGGCGGCCGGCTCGACGCAGTCACGTGCTGCCGCCCATCGGTCACCGCGATCACGTCGATCTCGATGGACCACACCGAATACCTGGGCACTTCGCTGCGCGAGATCGCGTTCGAGAAGGCGGGGATCCTCAAACCCAACGTGCCGGTGGTGGTCGCGGCGCAGGCGCCCGAGATCATCGAGGTGATTGAACGGCAGGCGCACAAGGTCGGGGCTCCCGTTCGGCTCGAAGGCCGCGACTTTGCGTTCGAGCCCGACGGCCAGACGTTCATCTATCGCGGCATGCGCACGCGCGTCCCGGGCCTCTCGCTGGGCCTCAAAGGTCCCCACCAGGTTCACAACGCCGCGGTCGCGCTCGCGTGTCTCGAGCTGCTCGAAGATCGCGGGATCAAGATCTCACGCGACCACGCCCGCATTGGCCTCGCCGTCACGCGCTGGCCCGGCCGGCTGGAAGAACAGGACGGCGTCGTGCTCGACGGCGCGCACAACCCCGGCGGAGCGGCGGCTCTCGCGCACGCCCTGGACACCGTCTATTCAGGCAAGAAAGTGCACCTCGTCTTCGGCGTGCTCGCCGACAAAGATCACCTGCCGATGATCCGCACGCTGTTTCCCAAGGCCACCGCCGCGTACCTCACCCCGGTCGGCAGCCTGCGCACGCTCGAGCCGTCGGACTTCCTCGACGACGCCAAAGTATCCTGCAGCCACGTCGAAGCCTTCGAGTCGCCGCGGGCCGCGTTGGCCGCCGCGCGCGCGGCTGCCGGGCCCGATGAGCTCGTGCTCGTCGCGGGTTCTCTGTTTCTGATCGGTGAAATCAAGGCCTTGCTGGCGTCGTGATTGACACGTCGTTTCCGATGGTTATCTGAAGACCGCCATGCACGACGCCAATCCAGAGGTGGACCCCCAGCTGGACCAGAAGGACCCGGCGCTCGACACCGACCGCCTGCTCACCGAGCTTGCGGCTGCGCGCAAACGCATCGACCAGCTGGCCCGCGCGTACCAGGCCGGCGAGAAAGATCGCGAAGACTTCAAGCTTCGCGTCAACCGCGAGCGCGAACGGATGCTCGACGTCGAGAAGGCCGAGGTCGCGGTGACGCTGATCGAGGCGGTCGACGAGCTCGACATGTGTCTGCGCGTGCCCGACGGCTCGCAGCTGTTCGAAGGCGTGCAGCTCATTCACGGGAAGATGGTGAAGCAGCTCGAGCAGCGTGGCATCGAGCGCGTCGACCTGCAGGGCCTGTCGTACGACCCCCAGCTGGCCGAGGCCGTCGACCTCGAGGTGACGGCCGACCCCGCGTTGGATGGAAGGATCACCGAGGTGATTCGCAGGGCGTACCGGCTCAAGGGCAAAGTGATTCGGCCCGGCCGGGTGAAGGTCGCGCGGTACATCGAGCCTGCGCGCGCGTAGTAGAAGCGCCGGCATGTTCCGCCGGGTGGCAGCGCTGGTGCTCTTCGTCTCTGCCGTGGCCTTTGCCGATGACGTCGGCGACTGGGCCCGCGAGAAGGTTCGCCAGCATCCCGAAGCCGTGAGGGCCGAGCCGTTGCCGAAGGGCAAGCTGTGGCGCGAACGTCCGGGGTCGAGCCCCCTGCCGGACTTCGTGGCCCCGGGGTCGCTGGCGCCCCTGGTCAAAGCCGTGCGGCCCGGCGTCGTGAACGTCGCGACCACCAACCAGGGCACGTCGCGATCGCTGGGCTCGGGGTTTCTGATCAACGCCGATGGCCTGGTCGTGACCAACAACCACGTCGTGGAACGCGCGCAGTCGATTCGGGTGCGCCTCGCCGATGGACGCGAGCTGGACGCGTCGGTGGTCGGCCGGGACGCGTCGACGGACCTGGCGCTGCTCCGTTTGACGGGAGAAGGGGCGGGCGCACTGCCGACCGTCTTTCTCGGCGACTCGGACAAGCTCGAAGTCGGCGACTGGGTGGTGGCCATCGGTAACCCCTTCGGCCTCGACACCTCGGTCACCCACGGCCTCATCTCTGCGCGCGAGCGGGTGATCGGCGTCGGCCCCTTCGACGAGTTCATTCAGACGAACGCGCTCATCAACCCGGGCAACTCGGGCGGGCCGCTGTTCAACATGCGGGGCGAGGTCGTCGGCGTCACCACCGCGGTCGTCAGCCAGGGGCAGGGCATCGGGTTCGCGGTGCCAATCAACCTCGTGAAGGATCTGTTGCCGAACCTGCTCGCCAACGGCCGCGCCGAACGCGGCTGGCTCGGGGTCAACATTCAGGAAGTCGGCGACGGCGCGAACAAGGCCGCGGTGGTCACCGACGTCTACAAGAGCAGCCCCGCGGCAAAGGCGGGCGTGCAGCCGGGCGACAAGGTGGTCGGCGTCGGCGGCCGGCAGGTCGAGTCGTATCTGCAGCTGTTGCGGCGCATCGCGCTGCTCGCTCCGGGGACGAAGGTGAAGCTCTCGTTGTTGCGCGGCAAGGCGGCACTGGAGGTCAGCGCGACGCTGATCATCCGGCCTGCGTCCGCAACGCTCGCGGCGGTCGGCACGGGCTTCAAGGTCGATGCGATCGGGCTCTCACTTCGCGACATCCCGGTCGAAGGGGGCGTGATGGTCGAGTCGGTGATTCCGGCGGGGCCTGCTGATCGCGCGGGCCTGTTGCCGGGCGACGTGCTGACCGAAGTGAACAAGCGGAAGCTCGCGGCGGTAAGCCAGGTGGCCGAAGCGATGGGCCTCGCCGGAGAAGGGCAGCCGGTGCTGGTGCGCTATCAGCGGGGCGAGGTCAGCCGGTACGTCGCGATCAAACCGAAAGAGTAGTCACGGCGTTCGCCACAGCTCTTTCAAGTCGGGCAAGCCCACCCGCACCGCGCGCGCGGCCGCAGACGTCGCGACGAGCGAGCCGTCGTCGAGAAAATGCAGGCCGACGATCGTCTTCGGAAATTCTTCCTTCCAGATCACCTTGCCCGTCTGGTCGAGCACCCACGCCGTCGCCTTCGCGGTCGGCCCCCGCGACTCACTGCCCACCGCGATGTAGCCACCGTTCGACGACACCGCGATCGCGCTCACCGCGCCAGGAGAGGGCAGGGTGGCGACGCGCGACGCCTTTACCGAGCCCGCCTCGAACGTGCCGACCGCGAGCTGCTGGCCATCGTGCGCCGCGACCACCATCACCGACCCGT
>JAYUXE010000423.1:0-4963 GCA_043753165.1 Archangiaceae bacterium
AAGCCCGCACCGCCATAGACCTGAATCGCGAGGCCGCACAGCCGGTACGCCTCTTCCGAGCCGTACGACTTCACGAGCGGCGTCAAGAGATCGACCTGCCCCTGGTGGTACGTGGCCTTCTCGTCATCCTTGCCGCGCAGCAGCTGCACCTGGTCGTTGTGCATCGCGAGCTTCACGACGAGCGCGCGAATGCCTTCGGTCACGGCCTTGAGCTCGAGCAGCATGCGGCGCACGTCCGGGTGCTCGATGATCGCGACCCGCGGCTTGCTCGGGTCCTTCCAGAACTTGAAGTTCGCACCCTGCTTGCGGTCTTTCGCGTACTCGAGCGCGTTGAAGTAGGCGCTGCTCGCCAGCGCGAGGCCCTGAAGGCCGACCGCGATGCGCGCGCCGTTCATCATCTTAAACATCTGCGACATGCCGACGTTCTCGACCGAGCCGACGAGCTCGCCGACGCAGTCGTCATTTTCGCCGAACTGCAGCACGCAGGTCGCCGAGCCGTTGATGCCCATCTTGTGCTCGATCGAAGCGACCGAGACGTCGTTGCTCTTTCCGGCCGAGCCGTCGGCGTTGATCTTCAGCTTCGGCACGATGAACAGCGACAACCCTTTCGTGCCCGCCGGAGCGCCTTCCGTTCGCGCCAACACCAGGTGAACGATGTTCCCCGCGAGGTCATGATCCCCGCTGCTGATGTACATCTTCGTGCCCTTGAGCTTGTACGTGCCGTCGGCCTGCTTGAACGCCTTGCTCTTCGCGCTGCCGACGTCGCTGCCGGCCTGCGGTTCGGTGAGGCACATCGTGCCGCCCCAGGTGCCATTCAACATCCGTTCGACGAACTGCTTCTGCTGCGCGTCCGTGCCGCACGAGGCGATGAGCTCGGCCGCCCCCCACGACAAAGCCGGGTACATGTTGAACGCGACGTTGGCCCCCGACAGAATCTCTTCCACCAGCACGTACAGCATCTGCGGCGAGCCCTGGCCGCCATGCGCCGGGTCGACCGACACCGTCTTGAAGCCGGTTTCGTAGAGCTTCGTCCACGCTTCCTTGAAGCCCTTGGGCGTAATCACCTGGCCGTCGACGACCTTGCAGCCCTCGCGATCGCCCGACGCATTCAGCGGCCCAAGCACCTCGCGCGCGAACCGGTACGTCTCGCTCAAGACTGCCTTTGCTTCGTCGATCCCCCAGTCTTTGAACTGCCCCTGCCCCGCGATGCCCCCGTAACCGAACTGCTCGATCAGGACGAAGGCGAGCTCACGAAGGTCGATCTGGTACCGGTTGATGCCTGCGGACATGGGCGCTCCGAATCAAAAGGGGGTGGCGCTCCTATCTATGTTCGACGTTGATTTTCGCGTCAACTCCAATTCAACGCAGTGCGGCATAATCACCCGGCGACGACGGTGCGGTTCCGCCCCGACTGTTTGGCGCCGTACATCGCGGCGTCGGCCGCCTTGAGCAGGTCGGGTACGGTCTGACCGCGGGCAAACGCCGCAATGCCCATCGAGATGGTGACGCGGGGCAACGGCTCGCCATCGGGCAAAGCGAGCGCGGCCTGTTCCACCGCCACGCGAACCCGTTCGGCCGCCTGCCTCGCCGCGTCGACGCCCGTGTCCGGAAAGATGATCACGAACTCTTCGCCGCCGAAGCGCGCGACGAGATCCGTGGGCCGAAGGTTTTTCGCGATCAGCCCTGCCACGGACGTGAGCACGTGGTCGCCGGCGGCGTGCCCGAACCGATCGTTGAACTGCTTGAAATGATCGATGTCGATCAACGACACGGCCAGGGGTCCGCCCAGCCCTTCATGGCGGCGCACCATGCGGTGCAGCGTCTCGTCGAGCCAGCGGCGGTTGTGAATGCCGGTGAGCCCGTCGAACATCGCCGCGCGTTCGTACTGCCGGCGCTTCTGCACGTTGCGGCTCACCGTCGCGTTGTTCGCGCGCAGGCGCGAGGCGAGCTTGAGCAGCAGGTTGACGGCGAACGGGTGACTCGCGTTCGTCAGCTGCCAGAAGTCGTCTTCCTTCACCTCGAGCACGACGCTGGCGGTGCGCGTCACCACCCACGCCGACGCCTCGCTGCCATCGAGCATCGACAGCTCGCCCACCACTTCGCCGCGGCCGATCATCGCCACGGGCTCGGACTCGGGGCTGTCGAGGTGCACGGTCAGGTCACCGCTGACGACGAGGCACATGCTCGCGCGCTGCGTGCCCTGCTCGATCAGCACTTCGCCCGCGTTGAGATCCCGTCGGGTCGCAAACGCGATCAAGTCACGGCGGGTGCTGAGGCCGACGCCTTCGAGCATCGCGAAGCCGTCCAGCGACTCGGCGGTGATCTGCAGCGGCTCGGCCATCGCCTACTTCTTCTTCTTTTTCTTCGAAGGGGGTGGCGCCGGCTTCGTCTTCTTCTTCGGCGGCGCGGAAGGCTTCGCCACCTTCTTCGCAGCGACCTCGGGGGGCCGCGCCAGAATGCTCTCGCGTTGCACCTGCACGATCAGCGGCGGCTGGCCCGACTTCTGGCGATTCTCGTCTTCAGTCGAGAAGTAGACCTGCATCGTCGACAGGCCCTTGAGCACGAGCTCGCCCTTCTGATTCTCGGCCCAGACGTCGAGCTCGATGAAGTACTTGCCGCCGTCACCGTGGCGATCGCTGACGCGGCCCTTGCAGACCAGCGTGTCGCCCGGCCAGAGCATCTTGATGAACTTCACGTTGAACTTCTTCAACGTCGCGCCGCGGGCCCAGTCGCCGACCAGCTGCCCGAGGAAGCTCATCCCCAGCAGGCTCGGCGCGTACACCGACGGCATCCCCAGGCTCTTCGCGTGGACCTCGTCGACGTACAGGGGGTTGAAGTCGTTGGTCGCTCCGGCGAAGCGCGCGAGCTGGACGCGATCGACGGGCGACTTCGCCATCGCCGGCAGCTCGTCACCGGCGCGAATGTTCTCGAAGTAGATCTTGCGAGGGGGCATCAGCCGTTCTCCTTGCCGCCGCGGACCACGAGGGTGCGCCGCATCCGGTAGACGAGCTTCCCGTTCTCGTCGCGCCCTTCGTCTTCGAGCACCGCGATCTCCATCTTCCCCGTGCTGCTCGGCCTTTCCTGCACGTCGGCCACGCGCGACGTCACCAGAATCCTGTCGCCCGCGACGATGGGCCGTTCGTACTCGAAGCTCGCCTCGGCATTGAGCAGGCTGCGCAGCGGCACCCCCAGCAGCTCACGAAGATCTGCCCCCGTCGCGAACGCGCACGGAAACGACGGCGGAGCGACCACGTTCGCAAACCCCGACGCCCGCGCGTAGTCCTCGTCGTAATAGATGGGGTTGTAATCGCCCAGCGCCTCGGCGAACCGGCGAATGGCGCCCTTCTCGATCTCGTTCAGCGTGGGCGGCGTCGTCCTTCCAACCGCGTTCTTGTCGAGCATCTTCCCCCTTTTCCTTCCTTCAGGTCCGGTCAGCGTCCGGCAGGCAGCTCGAGCACGGTGAGCAACCCGGGCTCGGCAGACTTCACTCTTGGAGCAGCGTTCACCACCGTGTTCGCCGTCGCGCGATCCCCTGCGACGCCGCCGGGAATCTTCATCGTCACCGCAGGGTCCGCTTCGATGGTGATCACATCGCCCGCGTCTTCCGCGCCGACCGCGATGGTCAGCTCGAGCCGCACGCGTTCCTGCCCGTCTTGCAGGCCCACCGCGCTCTGGAAGATGCCCGCGACCTTGCCGGCCTTCACCGGAAAGGCGCCGCCGGTGATGTCTTCTTCGGCGATGACGGGCACGATCTCTTCTTCGTAGTCGTCGCAGTCGAGGCCCACGCCCAGCGCACACAGCGCGGCGCTTTCGGCGAGCCCCACGTGGCCCAGCTGTTCGGCGTCGACGAGCTTGAAGAACTCGTCTTCGGTCAGGCCGGCTCCGACTTTTCGTTGCAGCGCTTCGCGGCGCGTACGGGCGTCGACGATGCGAACCGCTTTGACGTGACGAACCGGCCCGCAGGCCTGCGCGAGCGTGGCGACGAGGCGGTCGAGCACGAAGCCCGGATTCACGCCGGTGCCGAGAATGCTGACGCCGGCCTTCTTCGCCGCGAAGTCCAGCTTGTCGGCGAGCCCCGGGTGGCGAAAGTGCGGAAACGCAAGCTCTTCGCACGTGCTCACCACGCACAGCCCCAGCTTGATCGCGGCCAGCAGCTGTTCCATCACCTGCGGCAGCTTCGAGCCCGTCGCGTGAAGCAGCACGACGCCCTTTCGTTTGCCGACCGCCGTCGCCAGATCGCCCGACACCTTGAAAGTTCCGGCCGGCATGCCGAGCACTTCCGAGATTTTTTTCCCGATGAGCTTCGGGCTCGAATCGATCGCCCCAATCAGCTCGAGCTCTTCAGAACGCAGGGCCGCCTGAGCAATCTCTTGCCCGATGAACCCCAAGCCCATCACCACCACCGGAACGCGATCGGATTCAATCGTCGCGGGCCGGCTCCCCGCCGCGGAAGGCCTCGTCATTTTGCGCGGGCACGATAGACGACTAACGTGCCGCCCGCACATGATTCGCATCCTGGTGGTGGACGACGACGCCCTGATTCTTCAGGCGTTGACCCGCATTCTGCAGAACGAAGGGCACGAAGTGGTCGGACACACCGACCCCCATAAGGCCTTGGAAGAACAGGGCTTTCACGTGGTGATCACCGACTTCATGATGCCCAATGTCAACGGCATCGAGCTGCTCGGGCACCTCAAACAAACCAACCCCAACGCGGTGCGCCTGCTGCTGACCGCCGCCGCCGACTTCAAGGTTGCGCTCGAGGCCGTCAACCGGGGCGAGGTCTACCGGCTGCTCTCGAAGCCCTGGAACCTCAGCGAGCTCACCACCGTCATGCGGCAGGCCGTCGAGCACTACCGCCTGATGAACGAGAACCGGCGGCTGCAGGCCGAGCTTCACCAGCGCAACCAGCACCTCGAAGCGGCAGTGATCGAACGCACCAGCGGCCTGCTCGACGGCATGG
>JAYUXE010000424.1:0-10966 GCA_043753165.1 Archangiaceae bacterium
AGCAAAAGAAGGCGTGAAGGTGAAGGTTATCTACGACGGCATGGGCAGCAACCGCGCCGAACCGAAGATGTTCGAGATGATGAAGGCCGCAGGCGTCGAGGTGATGCCGTACGCGAAGCCGCTGGACCAGCCGTGGAACTTGAACGATCGGTGGCACGAGAAGCACCTGATCGTCGACGGCAAGGCGTCCATCGAAGGCGGGATGAACATCGCCAACGAGTACGCCTTCGGCGGCAGCAGCAGAATGGTGATGTCGCGCGGCAAAACGGCGTCCGAGCCGTGGCGCGACGCCGACATGAAGCTCGAAGGCCCCGCAGTGCACGACACGCAGGCGGCTTTCCTTCGCAACTGGGAATCGGTGGGCGGCAAGATCAGCGCGGAAGATCGCGCGAAGCTGCTGCCGCCGCTGTCCCCCGCCGTCGATGGCGCAAAGGTGCGCGTGGTGCAGCACCGGCCCGACCAGGAAGGCGACGCCAACACGACCAACCTGTACCGCCAGGCAATCGACACCGCAACCAGGAGCATCACCATCGAGAACGCGTACTTCCTGCCGCCCAAAGAGCTGCGCGATGCGCTGGTTCGCGCGGCCCACCGCGGAGTCGACGTGAAGGTGATGACCAACAGCCGCGCGTCGAACGACACGGGCGTCGTGTCCGATGCCGCGCGCTACTTTTACGATGACCTGATCAAGGCCGGCGTGAAGGTGTTCGAGAAGCAGGGCGCCACCATTCACAGCAAGACGGCGACGTTCGACGGCGCTTTCAGCCTCGTCGGCTCGGCGAACTTGAACGGCAGATCTGACGGGCGCGACAGCGAAGACGTGCTGGCCGTGCGCGACAACGCGGTGGCCACCCAGCTCGAGGCCCGATTCGCCTCAGGCGTCTCGCAGACGAAGCCGGTCACCTCTCAGGACCTCAAGAACGAGGGCTTCATGACCAACCTGAAGCAGTGGGCGCTGTCGACGCTCGCGTGGACATTCTGATGGAAGTGTCCTGGGCGGACGAGCTGCAAGATCTTCTCAAGCGGGCCAACGTCAAACGTGTTGCCGGTGATCGCGAAGGCGCGGTGAAGCTGCTCGAGTCTGCCAGCGATGCGGTGCGCGCCTTCGGCACGTGGAGCTACGCGCGCGGCACCCTGGCGATGGAGCTCGGCGACGTCTCCACCGCGATCGCCATCTTCGAAGAAGCCGCCGCCCGCGAGCCTTCGGTGCCCGAGTTTCGCGCCAACCTGGGGGCCGCGCTGCTCGAGAAGGGCAAGCACGGCGACCCGGCGGCGTTGAAGCGGGCGCTCGAGGTGCTCGAGCAGGTCGCGAAGGACGAGCCGAAGCTGCCCCACGCCTACAACAACCTCGGCATGGCCCGCCTGGTGCTCGACGATCCCAACGGGGCGCTGGCCGCCTTCGACCGCGCCCTGCTGATGGACCCCAACCACGTCCCTTCGCTCTACAACCGCGCGGCGGTGCTCAAGGGCATGGGACGGCTGGCCGACAGCCTGACCAACATCGAGAAGATCCTCAAAATCGACCCGGCGTTTCCGCAGGCGCTCGAAGCGAAGCGGAAGCTTATCGATCAGCTCAAGGGCTGACGAGCGCTGCGTCGATCGCCTTCTTCATCACGTCCAGTGGGCGGTAGCCGACGATTTCCTGCCCGTTGATGAACCAGGCCGGGACACCTTTCACGCCCAGCTTTTCCGCCAGCGCAAGGTCGGCGTCGATGGCTTCAGCCGTGGCGGGTGACTCGACGTCGCGGCGGTAGCGCTGCAGGTCGAGCCCCAGCGACCGGGCCTGCGCGTCGTACAGGCCCCCTTCGGTCGAGGTGGGGGTGTTGTAGGCGCGGTCGAGCAGTTCCCAGAACTTGCCCTGGGCGTGGGCCGCATGCAGGGCCAACGCGGCCTTGCGGGCGCCGGGGTGCGCCGACAGCGGGCGGTGCTTGAAGACGAACTTCACCTTCCCCGCGTATTCGACCTGCAGCACTTTCAGCACCGCATGCGCTTTGACGCAAAAGCTGCACTCGGCCTCGCTGAAGAGAATGACCGTCACCTTCGCGTCGGCCGGGCCGGTGAAGGGCGAGCTGCCCGCATCGATGTCGACCTTTTCGGTGCGGTCGCTGATGAACTTGCACGAGTCGCAGCCCTTTCCGGTGGGCAGCACCAGCTCGGAGCCAGTGCCACCGCGCGCGGCGAACTCCATCGGGTAGGCGACCTGGGCGCGCTCGACGTCCTTGGGCGGGGGGAACTTCACTTGCTGCATCGCCTGCAAGACGCAGGAAGTGACGAAGGGGTTCTGCAGCGTGTCTTCACCGACCGTCGTGTCTTCGAGCTTGCCCGTCGAGGAAATCGTCAGCAGCGCGGTGAGCTTGCCGCCCAGCTTCGGGTTCTGCTTCAGGCCCGCCTCGAAGCACTTCGACAGCGCGCCCCCCTGGACGACGACGGCCGTGTTCAACGCGTCGACGTCGAACACGTCGCTCGGGGGCGGCGGGGTCTTCTTCTCGGCCGGCCACGCCTTCACCACCGTCGGGGTCGCCCGCGCGGCCTTCGCCAACGTCTTGCCCGCCGGCACCTTTTCCTGCGCCTGCACTTCGCCGCTGAACACCATCACGGCCATCGCTGCAGTGAGCCACTTCGCCTTTGCTTCGGAAATCATCATGACGACCTCTGGGGTTGGGGTGACGAGGTCAGTCACATGCGCGAGCGCTTCAGAAGGATCCTTCGAGATCAGCGCCCTGCCCCGAACCTGCAACGTCTCGTCGTCGACCTTCACCGTCATCGTGCCGTCGAACAGCGCGGTGCCCTTCACCAGCCGGTAGACCTTCTCGCCTTCCTCTTTCACCTCGCTTCCCGCCTGCAGCTTGAACGGCGCCGTCTCGACGACGAGCGCTGCCTGCTCGATCACCGGGGCCGGCCAGAACAGCCACGCCGCAGCGATGCCGGCCGCCGCGGCCGCGAGGAGCCAGGGCGCGACGCGTTTCCGGGCAATCGACCGCGCGATGGCCCGTTCGACCGGCATCGAAGGCGAGGCGAGCTGATCGCTGAGCAGTTGCAGCGACGCGAGCCGGTGCCACGCCTGCTGCAGCTCGGGGTTCTTCTCGAGCTCTGCATGTAGCGCGTCGGCCTCGGCGTCGGGCAGCTCGCCCGCAAGCAGCTGTGACAAGCGTTCGATTTCTTCAGGACGCAACACGGCCACCTCCCTTCTGGGGCACGCGATCGAGCGCCGCCCCCATGCGAATGACGAGCTGCGCGCGCGCCCGGTGCAGCCGCGACTTCACCGTGCCCAGAGCGACGCCTTCGGCCAGGGCAATCTCTTCCATCGGCTGGTGGTGCAGCTGGGTGAGCACGAACGTGCGGCGCTGATCTTCCGGCAGCCGCTGAAGCTCGGCTTCCAGCAGTGCTTCGAGCTGTTTCCCTTCGGCCACCGTCTGCGCGTCGGGGCCGGGAGCGGGCTGCGCCAGGCCCCCTTCCAGCGGCACCAGCGTCAGCGTTGCTTTGCGCTTCTGCATCAAGAGCCAGCGGTGGGTGACGGTGAAGACCCACGTGGTGAGCTGCGCGGGGCCCGACGGGTCGAAACGCGGCAGCACCTGCAGCAGGTGGGCGAACACCTCGTGCAGCTGATCTTCGGTGTCTCGGCGGCTGCCCAGCCGGTAGATGAGCGAGCCCACGGTGGGGCCGATGGCGCGCAGGAACTCGCCCTGCGCCGCCGCGTCGCCTCTCTGCGCTCTGGCCAGCACCGCCGGGTTCACCTGCAGTGACATGCGTGAGACTTCCGAAAGGATCCGGGTTTATTTCTCGTACGGCTTCATGCGCAGCCGTTCGACCGGCACCCCGCCCACCAGATGCTCGTCGACGATCACCGTGACGTCTTCCTGCGTGACGGGGCCGTACCAGGTGCCCTCGGGGTAGACGACCACCACGCAGCCGAGCTCGCAGGCGTCGAGGCAGCCCGCCTTGTTGATGCGAACGCCCTTCTTTACGCCTCGGGCCTCCAGCGCCTTCTTGAAGACCAGCGGAAGCGCCTCCGAGCCCTTCGCTGAGCAGCTGCCCTTGGGGTTGTTGGGCTCGCGCAGGTTGGTGCAGACGAAGACGTGCCGGTCGAAAGGAGGAGGCATGCGCGGTCTTCTACTCGGGGCCTGTTGCTGACGGTGCGGAAAGCGCAAAACGGGCCCGGCAGGCTGAAATTCGGGCCCGAAACCGCGCGTTCCGAGGGAAAGTTGATCAGATTTCAACACGCACACTCAGCAACAACTCGAGTTGCGAGCCCCCGCCCCGCGTGAGCTGCCATGTACCGTCATTTTCCGCCCAGAGCGTCGGGGATCTGGGGGTTATGTAGGTTCTGGTGATCCTGGGTCAATCCAGGGCCGATTTACCGCCTTGGGAGCCCAATCGCGGTTTCCCCAATCGGACTCGAAGGCCCTAAATGTGGGGTATCGGACGATAATTTGACACTAGATGTGGTGGCTTTAGCCTTGACACATGAATGAAGCAAAAGGTAGAAGCCGCCAGTACAAGCAGGGGGACGGCAGCACCCGCCCGGGGATTTCGACGTGAACCCAGGCGCCAAAAAACCTACCTTTCGCACTTTATCTTCCCTCAGGGCGGTGCCCCGAGGGTCTGTACAGTCTTCGCCTCACACCCACACCGGCAGTCAATCTGGAGAAGAGACTATGGAGAAAGAGCTGGCCCCCAGGCATTCGACGGTTTCCAAGGCACTCAAGGGCGAGGCGAAGGCCTCACCGAAGAAAGTGGCACGAGGAAGTGGTCTGGCGGTCAAGCGCTACTTCACGACACCCGGCGTCGACCCGGCAGACGAGATCGCCTGGGAACTGCGCACCGCCGGCATCCAGGGCGAAGACGGCAAGATCGTCTTCGAACAGAAGAACATCGAAGTGCCCAAGTCGTGGTCGATGCTCGCCACCAACGTCGTCGCGTCGAAGTACTTCCGCGGCACGCCCGGTACGCCCGAGCGCGAGACCTCGGTGCGCAAGCTCGTCTCGCGCGTCGTCGACACCGTCACCCGCTGGGGTGAGCAGGGCGGCTACTTCGCGGCCAACGACGACAAGCTTTCCTTTCATGCCGAGCTGACCCACCTGCTGCTGCGGCAGAAGGTCGCCTTCAACTCGCCCGTCTGGTTCAACGTGGGCGTCGAAGAGCACCCGCAGTGCAGCGCGTGCTTCATCAACTCGGTCGAAGACTCGATGGACTCGATTCTCACGCTCGCCAAGACCGAGGGCATGCTCTTCAAGTACGGCTCGGGCACGGGCAGCAACCTGTCGTCGATTCGTTCGTCGCGCGAGCTGCTCGCCGGTGGCGGCACAGCCTCGGGCCCGGTCAGCTTCATGAAGGGCTTCGACGCCTTCGCTGGCGTCATCAAGTCGGGTGGCAAGACGCGCCGCGCGGCGAAGATGGTCATCCTCAACGCCGATCACCCCGACATCCTCGACTTCATTCGCTGCAAGTCGACGGAAGAGAAGAAGGCGTGGGCGCTGATTCAGGCCGGGTACGACTCTTCGTTCAACGGCGCAGCGTACTCGTCGATCTTCTTCCAGAACTCGAACAACTCGGTGCGCGTCACCGACGACTTCATGAAGGCCGTCGCCGAGAACAAGACGTGGACCACGCGGGCAGTGAAGGACGGCCGCGAGATGGAGACCCATTCGGCCCGCGGACTCTTCCGCGAGATCGCCGAAGCCACCCACCTCTGTGGTGACCCGGGCCTTCAGTTCGACACCACCATCAACGCCTGGCACACCTGCTCGGGCACGGCGCGCATCAACGCCAGCAATCCCTGCAGCGAGTACATGTTCCTCGACGACACCGCCTGCAACCTGGCGTCGCTGAATCTGCTGCACTTCCGCACCATCGACGGCGAGTTCGACGTCGAGGCGTTCAAGCACGCGGTCGATGTCACCCTGCTCGGCCAGGAAATCATCGTGGGCTTCTCGAAGTACCCGACGCCGCGCATCACCCAGAACTCGCACGACTACCGCCCCCTGGGCCTCGGCTTCGCGAACCTGGGCGCGCTGCTGATGGCGACGGGCCTGCCGTACGACTCGGACGAAGGCCGCAACTACGCCGGCGCCGTCACGTCACTGATGGGCGGCCAGGCGTACCTGACCAGCTCGAAGATCGCCGAACGCATGGGCACGTTCACCGGCTACATCGGCAACGAGCAGCCGATGCTCAGCGTCATCCGCAAGCACCGCAAAGCCGCCTACCAGCTGCACGACAACGGCGTGACCAACGGTCTCTGGGAAGCGCAGAAATCCGTCTGGGACGAGGCGCTCACCGCCGGCGAACAGCACGGCTACCGCAACAGCCAGGTCACCGTGCTGGCTCCGACGGGCACCATCGGCTTCATGATGGACTGCGACACAACGGGCATCGAGCCCGACATCGCGCTCATCAAGTACAAGAAGCTCGTCGGCGGCGGCATGCTGAAGATCGTCAACAACACGGTACCGCCCGCGCTGACGAAGCTCGGTTATTCGGCCGCCGAAGCAGAAGCGATCGTCAACTACCTCGACAAGAACGAGACGATTGAAGGCGCTCCGGGCTTGAAGGACGCGCACCTGCCGGTGTTCGACTGCGCCTTCAAGCCGACGAAGGGCACCCGCACGATCGGGTTCCTGGGCCACCTGAAAATGATGGGCTCGTGCCAGCCCTTTCTCTCGGGTGCCATCTCGAAGACCGTCAACCTGCCGCACGAGGCGACGGTCGAGGACATCGAGCAGGCGTACATGGAAGCGTGGCGCCTGGGCCTCAAGGCCGTGGCGGTGTACCGCGATGGTTGCAAGCGCAGCCAGCCGCTGAACACCTCGAGGTCGGCCGAGAAGGTCGTCGAGACCACCACCGTCATCGAACGCATCGCCCGCCGGCGCCTGCCGGACGAGCGCAAGGCGATCACCCACAAGTTCTCGATTGGCGGCCACGAGGGCTACCTCACCGTCGGCATGTACGACGACGGCACGCCGGGTGAGCTCTTCATCACGATGGCGAAAGAAGGCAGCACGGTGTCCGGCCTGATGGACTCGTTCGCCACCGCGATCTCGATGTCCTTCCAGTACGGCGTGCCGCTGAAGGTGCTGGTCGACAAGTTCACGCACATGCGGTTCGAGCCTTCGGGCTTCACCGGCAACCCGAACCTGCCGATCGCCAAGTCGATCACCGACTACATCTTCCGGTGGTTGGCGCAGAAGTTCCTTCCGGCCGAGCTCGAGCTCACCGAGGGTGAGGCGCAGGTCGAGAACGCCGTGCTGAAGGATCCGCTCGCGTCGCCGCCTCCGGCGATCTCGGCGTCGTCTCGGCAGGCGTTCTTGAACCAGGCCGATGCCCCGCCGTGCCATGTCTGCGGCACCATCACCGTGCGAAACGGCGCTTGCTACAAGTGCCACAACTGCGGCGCCACCAGCGGCTGCAGCTGAGTTTCTGAAACCGGCGCCGTCCCCACGTAGACGGGGACGGGGGACGGCCGGGCGAAGAACCCAGCCAACCGGCCCGGCGAAGAAGCCAGCAAGCCCGTTCTGGAGCCGATCAGGACGTCCCGACGTCGGAGCGTTCACGCGACGACGGGGACGGCCCGGCGAAGAACCCAGAAATCCAGACGGCCCGGCGAAGAAGCCAGAAAGCCAGACACCGCCTTAGGGACGCAGCCCCACGGTCCGGATGGGATGCGAAGAGCGCCCTGTCACTCCACGGAAGTCTTTGTTGGGAAGAGGAACAGACAGCTCCGGGGCGACCCGGGGCTGTTTTTCTTTCAGCGGCCGGCGTCGGCCGAAAACGAAGCGCTCAACGCCAGCGCATCTTCATTCGCCGGGTCGACCGCGAGCACATCGGCCACGAACTTCTTCGACCGCGCCAGGTCGCCGCCCTGGTTTGCGGTGCGCGCCAGCTGCAAGGGCAGGTCGATGTAGCGCTTCACGACCAGCGGCGTGAGCTTGCCCGTCGCCTTCGGCGAGATCTTCTTGTCCCAGAGGATGAAGTTCTTCGCTTCTTCCAGGGTCAGGCTCTCGCGCTTCGGCACCAGGAATTGGTACTCGACCAGCATCGGGAACAGCGCCTTGCACTTCACCGGGTCGGACTTCATGCCTGCGCGGGCGGTGTCGACCGCACGGCGCAGATCGCCCGCCATGAAGTAGAGAATCGCCATGTCCGACGCCGGCGGCGCCGGTTGCTTTTGCACGGGCTCGGCGCACAGCAGCAGCAAGGTCAGAGCAGAGATCATGGTCAGTACGCGTTCTTCGAGAGGAACCCGCCCAGCGCGGTGCGAATCAGAATTTTCAGGTCCAACAACAGCGACCAGTTCTCGATGTAATAAAGGTCAAACTCGATGCGTTTTTGAATCGACGTCTGGCCGCGCAGCCCATTCACCTGCGCCCAGCCCGTGATCCCCGACTTCACCAGGTGCCGCAGGTGGTAGCGGGGAATCTGCTTCTTGAATTCCTCGATGAACACCGGCCGTTCGGGCCGCGGGCCGACCAGGCTCATCTCGCCGACGAAGACGTTCAAGAACTGCGGCAGCTCGTCCAGCGAGGACTTGCGAAGGAACCGCCCCACCGCCGTCCGCCGCGGGTCGGCGGCCTCGGCCATCACCGCGCCTTCGGGCTCGGCGTCCGCGCGCATCGTGCGGAACTTCAACATCTGAAACGTCCGGCCATCCATCCCCATTCGTTCTTGCCGGTACAGCACCACCCCCTTGCTGCTCAGGCGAACCACGAGCGCAATCAGCAGCATCAACGGAGCCGACAGCAGCAACGCCACCGCCGACACGAGCACGTCGAAGATTCGCTTCGCGATCAGGTTCCAACCGTCCAGCGGGCCGCCCTGCAGGCTGATGATCGGGAGGCCGCCGAACTCTTCGAGGCCGCCGCGCAGGGTGATGTACTGGTACAGGTCGGGCACCACCTTCACGTCGACGGTGCGCAGCGCCAGCTGTTCCATCAGGTCCTTCAGCACCGCCGATTCTTCGATCGGCAGCGCGATGATCACCTGGTCCACCGGATTCTCGTCGAGCACGCGATCGACGTCGGCGATCAACCCCAGCACCTTCGCGCCCTCGACCTCGGTGCCAATCTTCTCGGCCCGCCGGGTCAGCACGCCCGTCACCCGGAAGCCGAGCTCGCGGTGGCCGTGAATCGTCTCGATCACCCGCTGCCCCAGCTGCCCCGCGCCGATCACCAGAATCGACTTCAGGTTGTACCCGCGCCGCCGCAGCTCGTTGAAGATCGCCCGAAAGGCGACCCGCACCCCCGAGATGCCGACGAACGCGTACGCGACGAAGATCGCGATCGTCGCGCGCGAGTACCGTTCGCGCACGAAGTAGGTCAGCGCGACCAGCACCAGCGTCGCGAAGCCCATCGCCTTGAAGATCTCGAACACCTCGGCGATGTGTGAACGCGATCGGTTTGTCGTGTAGAGGTTCGACTGCCGGAACACGATCGGGAAGATGAACAGCACCATCGCGAGCGACACCCACGTGTCTTCGATGGGCGGAATCGATTCGTGCGGCAGGCCTGAGTAGAACCGCGTCCAGTAGCCCGCCGCGAAGGCGACGATCAGCACCAGCACGTCGGTGGTGAGCTTGATCGAGTTATAGAAGCGCTGAAACCGGCTGAACATCGACGACTGGCTCTAGCACACCTTCTGAACCCGCCCACCGCACCGCCCCGCCTCGCCGTGCTGCTGATCGCGGTCAGCGCGTTGCCGTGGTTTCTCGCGCTCGGCAACGAGGTTCAAGACATCGACTCGGCGCAGTACGCCGACGTGGCGCGGCTGATGGTGCGCGATGGGCAGTGGCTGACGATGCGCGACTCGTCGGGCCCGTTCATCAACAAGCCGCCGCTGGCGATCTGGGCGCAGGCAGCGGCGATTTCTGTGCTCGGCGCGACGTCTGCGGCCGCGCATCTGCCCTCGCTGATCTTCGCGGCGCTGACCGTCGCCGCCACCTTCGGCCTCGGGCGCGCGCTGCTCGATGTTCAGCGGGGGTCGATCGCCGCCTGCCTGCTCGCCTCGTCCGTGGCGCTGCAACAGATGGTCGCCGACCCCAAGGTCGACCTCGCGCTCACGGCGATGGCGACGCTGTCGTTGTGGGCGTTTGTCGAAGGCCGGAAGAGAAGCGGGTACCTGTGGCTCGGGTGGCTCTTCGCCGGGCTCGCGGTGCTGGCGAAAGGGCCGCTGGGCCTCGCGCTGCCGGCAGCGGCGATCATTCCGGAGGCGATTCGACACCACTGGGGCCAGGCGGAAAAGGGCACGCTGCGGCAGCGGCTCTTCGCGTTGAAGCCGATGCGCGGCCTGCTGATCGTCGCCGCCCTCGCCGCGCCGTACTACTGGGCCATCTACCAACGCGACGGAGCCGCCAATGCCGGCTTCGTCCTCTGGCAGCAGAACATCGGCCGGCTCATCGGCCAGTCGGGCTACGCAAACGCCACCACGCCGCTGTTCTTCTTCCACACGGCGCTCTGGGTCTTCTTGCCGTTCACCCCTCTGCTCGCGTTGGGCACGCTGCGCCCTGCCCTGCCCCGCCTTCCTTTCGAGCCGCGCGTCCTCTGGTGGGGCTTCTGGATCCCCTTCGCCGCTTTCTCGGCGTCGACGTACAAGCTGCCGCAGTACATCTATTGCCTCAGTCCGGTGGCGGCGTTGATCGCGGCCGACGCGCTGGTGGCCTTGAAGAACGTGCAGCCACTGCGGAAGGGAATGCTCGCGCTCGGCGGAGTCTCGGGCCTTGCGGTCGCGTGGATGATGATCGACGCGTTTCCGCCTGAGAACGCCGCCGTCGTCATCATCGCGCTGCTCGCTGCGGCTGCGCTGCCGATCGCCGCATGGAAGCTGCGCACGGAGGCCTCGTGGCAAGCGACCGCGTCCACCGTCGCCGCCGTCGCCGCGATTCACGTCGCATACGTCGGCTGGCTCTTCCCCCACGCGATCGCGTTTCAGCCTGGCAAGGCGGTGGCCGACCGCGCGTTCGCCGAAGATCCGAAAG
>JAYUXE010000425.1:0-4960 GCA_043753165.1 Archangiaceae bacterium
GCCGTCTGCTTCTTGATGCGCACTTCGGCAAGGCAGTACGCCTCGAACGACGGGTAGCCCCACTGCTCGTACAGCGCGTCGTTGCGCACCTTCACCAGCAACTTGCCGAGCTCGACCCACGACGACTTGAAGCGCTTCGCGGCGAGCAGCACCGTCTGGCGAAACGAGCCAGGCGGCACTTCGGAAATTTTCGAGGCGATGATTGCTTCGTCGGTCGACATGGAACTTGCCTCTTACCTAACGGCTGCCCGCCCGGCGCTCACAATTTTCTAAGTCGCTTTGCCGATGTTGAAGCTCAGCGACACCGTCGCCTGTTCGCCTTCGTAGTTCTTGAAAGGCCACTTCTGCAGTTCCTTCAAGAGGCACTCGGGCAGCGTGCCGGACTTGTAGTCGGGGTGGTCGACCCAGACCTTGCCAACCCGGCCGTTGTTGCCGATCACGAACTCGATCGGAATCTTCTGAACGACGCCCGGCTTGTTGATCTGCGACAGGCAGGGGAACAGCGATTTCTGGTGCGTCTTCACGACGGTGTTGATCGCGCCCTGGTCGAACTTCGCCATCTGCAGCCCGTCGGAATCTTCGGTTTCGTTGTTCAGCTTCGGCTTGTTGGCTGGACGATCGGGCTTGTCCTTCACCGCCACGGCGGGCGGCTTCTTCACGCCGCCCAGGCCCGGGTAGTCGACGAGCTCTTCGTCGTTGCCGCTGCGTTTCGCGCGCGAAATCGTCGGCGCCTCGACGGAAATCAGATCGCCAAAGGCCATCTCTTCCGAGCTCTTTCCGGGCGTGTGCACCGCGAGGTAGTTGCCGACCACGACGACGCCGATGCCGATCGCCAGCAGCACGCCGGCGGTGATGCCGATCGCGACGTTGCGCTTCTTGGCGGCGGTGGCCTCGGTGGTCTTCGCGACATGATCGACGCGCTTCTTCGCGTCGGCCTTCGCCAGGTGGACCTTGAAGGCGTCGATGTCGGCCAGACGCAGGAAGCGGCCGGAGCCCATCTGCTGCACTTCGCTCTTCCCGTCGAGCTCGTGCGAGTAGATCTTCTCGACGATTTTGGCCGAAGGCACCGGGCCAAGAATCAGCTCACCCTGTCGAAACAACCAGCTGTCAGCCAATCAATGTCCTCCCGAATCGCTGCGAGCTGGTGTTGGTATCACGGGGGGCCTTTCCGCGGCTACCAGTCGCAGGCGCGGGGCCCGACCGTGCAGGACGCGATCGGTCGAGCGATGGCGGCAAATGGAATCGAAGGTCAGCCGGTCGCCTCGGGCCGCACCGACCTGGGGGTCCACGCGCGGATGCAGGTGGTCAGCTTTCGCGTCGAATCGATCGACGGGCTGGCAGATCGCCTGAACGCGCACCTGCCGCCCGGCGTGGGCATCGCGTGCGCCGCAGAGGCGCCGCCGAAGTTCAGCGCGCAGTGGAAGGCCAGCGGCAAGGAATACCGGTACCGCCTCGCGCTCGATGATGACCCGGCGTGGAAGCCGTTCGCGTGGCGCACGGAGGTCGATCGCGCGCGCCTCGAGGCCGTTCTTCAGCACGCCGTCGGCACCCACGACTTCATCGCATTTCACGAAAAGTCGAGCGCGCGGGCGCTGCGAACCATCTCGTCGATAAAGGTCAATCAGCCGGCGCCCCAACGGCTCGACGTGCAAATCATCGGCTCGGGGTTCGGCCGTTACCAGGTGCGCTACCTCGTCGGCGGCGCGGTGGCGGTGGCGAGAGGTGAAACCCGCGAAGAGGACTACGTCGCGGGAATCGAGCGACAGGTCGAATTCGCGGGGACGAAGGCACCGGCAGAAGGGCTCGTGCTGTGGCAGGTGTTCTACCCGCCCGCGTTCGACCCCTTCCCGGCTGCCGTTCGATTGGCCGCTGCGGGGGTTCCCCGCGGGCCGCCGTTTCACGACGGCTAGTCCATCAAGCGGTCTTCGTACTTCTCGAGCAGGTCGCCAATCGCCTCGCGCAGGTACTCGCTCTGGCGAATCCGGGTCTCGCGCGAGAGATCTTTCAAGGTCTCGAGGCGATCCTTGTTCAACCGGAAGACGACAGAAGTGAGGCGGGGGTTCTCGTTCATGTGTGTGATGCCCTCCCTACAGGTGCACACATCGTCTCACACGATCTTCGGAGTGCCAAAAAAACAGCCAAAAAGTCCCAGGGGGGGGCCTACTCGAGCAGGTACGAGCGCAGCTGCACGCCGATCATCAGCGCGGCGCCGTATCGCAGCCCATCACCGAAGCCGATCTGCGCCTCGAGAATCGCGAACGCGCCCGCGACGGGCAGGAAGTCGAGCTGCACCCCGATGCCGATGCGCGGGCCGATGGTGTACAGCTGCGAGTTCGCGCTCGCGGGCGAGAGCCGCGGCACGAAGTGCTGCGCGGCGTCGATGTCGAAGAAGGTCTTCCAGTGGCCGAGGTCGAAATAGCCGCGGTAGCCAAAGAAGATCCCAATGTCGACGGGGGCGCAGGTCTGGCGCGCGGAACAGCCGGCCTCGATGCCACCGAACAGCGTGCGAACGGCGGCCTTCACTTCATTGCCGTCGCTGCCGATCGAATAGGTCGCTCCGAGCTCGGTGCCGAGGCGAAAGCCTTCGTCGCCGCCGCCGCCCAGCGAGGTCGCCGCCTTGTACTCGCCGGTCGTGCCGAGCAGCAGGCCGACCGAGCCGCGGTGATCGAAACGCTCGTCGGCCCGCGCGGTGGACGCGAGAACCAGAACCACGAGGAAAGAAAAGGGCTTCACGCGGGTGAGTGATCGGCAGGGAAGCCGACATTCGCTCCCCTACCCTGCCCCGAACGCTTTGGCGTCGCTTTTTAGTTCTGCCGGCGGCGACGAATCAGCGCGAGCAGCGCCAGGCCGGCAACCGAAAGTCCGCCCAGGCCGGCCGAACAGCCCGACGCCTGCGTCTCGCCCGGCACGGCCTGCGTCGCGTCGTCGGGACGAAGCGCAGTCACCGGCGCGAGCCACTTCGCCTCGCCGATGTTGCCGGCCTGGTCGCGCACACGCACCGTTACGCCGCCCCTGGCCTCGACGGCGGTGAGGCCGATGTCGCGGGCGACGCCGAAATCGGTGAAAGCGCCTTCGCCGATGGCAAACGCGTACGCGAGCTTGTCGTCGGGGGTGATCACGTCGTGCGCGGAGAGCGCGATGAGATCGTGCGCGCGATCTGCGGTCAGCTTCACGACCGGGGCGTCGAAGTCGACCATGAAGCCGACCTGTACCGGCGCGCTGACGCCGTGCGGATCTTCTTCGACGCGCGAGC
Source organism: Archangiaceae bacterium (assembly GCA_043753165.1). Taxonomy (GTDB): domain Bacteria; phylum Myxococcota; class Myxococcia; order Myxococcales; family Myxococcaceae; genus JAGSPQ01. The sequence continues at coordinate 3,254 of JAYUXE010000425.1, forward strand.
GCACTTCGATGCGGTGCTGGCCCTGCAGCAGGAACACCGGGTGCTCGACCACGAGCTCACCGTTGGGCGCGGGGAAGAACGTGCTCCACGACCCTTCGTCGACGCGGAAGGCGAACTCGGGGGTACCGGTTTTGCCCAGCGCGTGGACGTCGAGGATCGCGCGGGGAAGCGGCAGGCCCTGGCCCGTCGCCAGCATCGCTTTGGCCGGCGGAATTTCCGAACGCTTCAACGAGGCGACCGTCTTCGGCGAGCTGACCGCGCAGTTGATCGGCATCTTGAGCTCGGCGTACAGCGCGAGGTGGTTGTAGAGCTTCGTGCCCGACACGTTGCCGATGCCCTTCACCTCGTTGACCTTGAGCTTGAACTGGCCCAGCGCCGGCAAGGCAAACGGCTTCAGCGCGCTCGCGACGGCAGGCTCGGCGAGGCCGATGACGGCGGGAATCAGGTCGGCGAGCACCTTCGGATCTTCGGCGAGCATCTCGCTGTTCGCGGTGCGAATGTTTCCAATCAGCATCTTCAAGTCACCGATGGCCGGGGTCACCGAGTCACAGCCGGTGAAGATCAGCGAGACGGGCAGCGAGATGTCGGCGGTCAGCGAGAACAGGCGGGCGAACCGTTCGTCGATCATCGCGTAGAAGTCGACCGTCACGTCGGGCAGCTTCACCAGCAGCAGCGGCTCGATTGGCTTCTTCGTCACCGGGTCGAACGTGCCCTTGCCGATGTCGACCACCGGCGCCTTGCCGGGCCGCAGCGCGATCATCATCGGAGCGTCTTTGCCGTCGCGCGTGGCGAGCTTCCCAAGCGACGGCAAGAAGGTCTTGAACAGCCCCGAGTTCAGGAGGCCGACGGTGGCGCTGCTCATCTGAAGGCACAGCGCTCCGGCCTGGTGGGCCTGGTGGAACGAGAGGTTCATGAACTGCGAGCTGATGGCGACGCCCGCGTGGTAGGCGCCCTTCGTCGGGTCGGCCTCGGCGTCCAGCTGCGGCGCCGGAATCGCGACCATCGGCGGAGCCGCCTGCATCGGCACGCACGGCGCCACCGTCACGGCGGTCAAGCCCGCGCGGGTGCCGATGTTGATGCCCTGGTCGACAGAGACCGAGCTGCCGGCGCCGACGGAAAGATCGAGCATCGCGGAAGATGGGACGCCGAAGTTCGCCAGCGGGCCGGTGCCCAGGTTGACGCGGCCTTCGACGCCCAGGAACCGCGGCACGCACTTGCTCGTTGCGCTGTCTTTGCAGGTCGACGTGGCCGCTTCACACGTCGAGGCCGCGACGGGAGTCCCGTTCGGGTACTGGGGGCAAGCCGGCTTTCCGGTGCCGCACGCCTCACACGATTGCGCGGCCACGGCCTTGTCGATCTGCGTCTGCAGCAGGGGGGCGACCAGGTCGAAGAGCAGGTTCTTCAGGGGTGCCCAGTCGGCGAGGCCACAAAGAAGATTGCCGCAGGTGTTCTCGCCTGAGATGTCGATGTCGTTCGGGTCGAGGCAGTCGGGCTGGGTGCCGCAGATGCCGACGCCCTTCAGCGGCTTCAAGACTTCGAACGAGAGCCACTTGTCCCACTTGGTGTCGATCGCGAACTTCACCTGCGCGGTGATCTTGTTCGTCACGCCCGCGGCCTTCGCGGTGTTGAAGCGCACGCTGCATTCCGGCTTCGAGAGGCCGAGGCAGAGCACCGAGTTTCCGGTGGTGGTGCGCGCGTAGATTTTCC
>JAYUXE010000426.1:0-4958 GCA_043753165.1 Archangiaceae bacterium
GCCGTCTCCCGCGAGCTCGGAGTGGCGGTACCTTCGATGCCGCCGGCGGAAGAGCGAAGCCACGGAACCGGACGAGACGCGGGCTGCAGCCGCGATCACCAGGTGCGGCATGTGATACGCCGCGCCTTGCCATGACCTACCGATCTCTGCTGCCGCTGCTCGCTGCGCTGACCCTCGCAGCCTGCTTCTCTGCCGTGCCCGAGCAGGTCGACGGTGGCTCGGGCGGCGGAACAGGCACGGGCGGCGGAAAGGCCACGGGCACGGGCGGCGGCAACGTCTCGACCGGTGGCGGGTCAGGCGGCTCGGCGGGTACGGGCGGCGGCAGCGGTGGCGGCGCAGCGACCGGCGGCGGCGCAGCGACCGGCGGCGGCGTGGGCGGCTCAGGCGGCGGCACGGCATCCGACGGCGGCACGTGCGGCTGCAAGAATCAGCTCGGCTGTCAGGTCGGCGACTCGGCGTTCGCTTGCGGAGCGGGCGGCAACGTATGCACGATGTGCATGCAGGGCCAGCAGTGTGTGAACGGCGCGTGCGTGACGGGCATGTGCGCTCCGGGCACGTGCAACGGCTGCTGCACCAACAACTTCTGCATCACCGCGCAGGCGATGTCTGCGTTCACGTGCGGCAAGGGCGGCGCCGCGTGCAGCGCGTGCGGCATGGGCCAGTCGTGCATCAACGGCGCGTGCGCGACGACGCCCGCGTGCAGCGTCACCACCTGCCCGACGGGCTGCTGCATCGCAAACCAGTGCATCACCATGCAGAGCCGCTTCACGTGCGGCCTCGCGGGCCAGGCTTGCCAACAGTGCATGCAGGGCAACGACTGCAACAGCGGCGTCTGCGTCCCGAGCTTGTTCGACGCCGGCACGAATCCGTCGGATGCGGGCAGCGTCGCAGTCGGAGGTCCGTGCATGGGCAACCAGGACTGCCAGCCTCCCGCTGGCGCCATCTGTATCGCTCAGACGCAGTTCGGCATGCCGTCCGGCTATCCGGGGGGCTACTGCACGGCGCAGTGCAGCGCGACGATGGCGTGCACCGGCGGCGCCGAGTGCGTCACCGAGGTGGTGTTTGGTTTCTCGAACAGCACCTGCCGCGCGGCGTGCAGCCCGGCGGCGTCGAACTGCCGCACGGGTTACGTCTGCGTTCCGTCGGTGGCCGGGTCTGGCTACTGCCGCCCGAGCTGCGCCAACGGCGGTCTCGCTGCGTGCGCGACGGGCAAGTCGTGCGGCGACGCTGGCCTCTGCAACTAGCGGCTGCTACTTCGCGCGCATCGACTCGGTGTGATCGATCGAGTCGATCGCGCCCTTCACGTCGGCCGACCGGGTGAGGATGAACTCGACGGGCGGTCCCTTGCCCGCGACATCGACGGGGCCCATCACCATCACCGCCCGCAGCTCGACGACCGTCTCGGTCTCGCCTTCGCGCACGGTCGCCGACTTCCACGCGTCGGCGGTGCGCGACGTGGCCAGCGACAGCAACCGGCTGCCTGTCGTGCCGCTGACCCGCACCGTCACGCCGTCGACGCCCTTGAAGCGCTCTTCGTAGAACGCCTTCACGCGCTCGAACCGCGTCGGCAGTCGAAACGTCTTCTGCCCTTCCGTCACTGCCAGCGGCTTCCCGTCGACACCCGGCAGCGGAAACGGAGCAGCGGCCAGCACCAGCGCAACCAGTGGAAGAAACATGCCTCCAAGCCTACTTCTTCTTCGCCCCCTTCTTCAGCTCGGCCAGCTCGGCGCTCGCCGCCTTGCCCTTCTCGTCGAGCTCGCCGACCTGCTTCGTCAGCAGATCGCGCCTCGCCTCGAGCTCGGTGATGGTGATTTGCGCCTTCGCGACCTCGTTCGCCGCGTTCCGCAACCGGCCCATCACCTCGTCATTGGCCTTCAACGCCGCCGCCGTTCGCAGCTTCTCGTCGGTGAGCCGGCTGCGCGCCATCGCGAAGATTCCCACCGCCACCATCAGCGTCACCGCGAGCAACAACCAGGGCAGGGGGGACCCCCGGCGCGGCAGCTCGATGACGTCGGAGTGCGTCTCTTCGGTGACCATCGACCGCCGTACTTACAGTCAAAGCAGTGGCAGTTGCACCGTCTTCGCGGCTTCCAGACACCGCGGGTCGTCATTCGCCACCTTGTTCACCACCTGCGACACCTCGCGCGCCACCAGCTTCTCGCCCAGCCACGGCGCCATCAGCTCGGCCGCGTGCGCGTCGTCCGTCAGCCAGCGGTGCCGGTCTTCCTTTGCGATCACCACCGGCATCCGGTTGTGCACGCTGCGCATGAAGTCGTTGGGTTCGGTCGTGATGATGCTGAACGTCACCACCTCGATGCCTTCCTCGCTGCGCCAGGTGTCCCAGATGCCCGCCAGCGAAAAAGGCTTCTGCGATTCCAGCGTCACGTGCATCGGCTGCTTCACTTTTCCCTGCGCCTTCCATTCGTAGAACCCGTCGACCGGAATCAGGCAGCGGCGCCTGGCGAACGAGTCTTTGAACACACCCTTCTGATCGATCGTGTCCGACCGTGCGTTGTACGTGTTGGTGATCGTCCGGTAGTCCTTCGCCCAGCTTGGAATCAGCCCCCACCGCGCGATCGTCAGCGCGTGCTCCTGCGTCGCGGTGATGATCGGCATCGCCTGCGTCGGAGCGACGTTGTACCGCGGCTCCAACACCGGCAGCTCGGCGAGCCCGAACTCGGCCTGGAGCTCCAGCGGGTTGGCCTTCAATGAGTAGCGCGCGCACATGGCGGTATTTCTACTGTAAGGACCTCGCCGTCATGTTGCTGGCCCGATGGCTGTATTTGCGTGCGCTCGGCCTCGTCACCCTCGTGGCGGTGGGCAGCCTCTGGGTGCAGCTCGGCGGGCTCTTGGGCAGCGATGGCATCTGGCCCGCCGCGGATCAGATGAAGCAGCTGCACGCCGCCGTGAATGTCGGCTTCTTCGACGTGCCGACCCTCGCGTGGATTTCGGCCAGCGACGGCTTCCTTCACTTTCTTTGCGCTGCCACCGTCGTCCTCGCGCTGCTGCTCATCGCCGGAATCTTTCCGCGCCTCGTGCTCGGCCTGCTGTGGCTCACGTGGATGTCGCTCGTGCACGTCGGCGGCCCATTTCTCTCGTTCCAATGGGACGTGCTCCTCATCGAGACACTCTTCTTCTCGATCTTCTTCGCGCCCGCCGGCCTCCGCCCGCGCCTCGCCGACGAGACGCAGCCCGCCCACTGGGCCCGCTTCATCCTCCAGCTGCTTGCCTTCAAGCTCACCTTCTCGTCTGGGGTGGTGAAGCTCGCCAGTGGCGACCCGTCGTGGCGCGACCTCACCGCGCTCAGCTACCACTACTGGACGCAGCCGCTGCCCGCGTGGACCAGCTACCTCGCGCACCAGTGGCCGATGGTCGTGCACCAGGTCTGCTGCGCGTTGATGTTCGTCTGTGAATTGCCAATGGCCGCGCTCGCCCTCGGCACGCGTCGCATGCGGCTCATCTCGGCGGGCGCGCTGTTCTCGCTGCAGATCGCTCTCGCGGCCGCGGGCAACTACAGCTACTTCAACCTGCTCGCGGCGGTGCTGTGCCTGCCGTTGCTGGACGACGAGGCAATTCGTTTCGGGATCCAGAAATGGAAATGGCAGGGCTCCGAGAAGCTGCCTGTCTTCACGGTGCGCCCCGCGCTCACCGCCCGCCGCACCGGCTGGGCCTTCGCCGCCGTCTACGGCGCACTCAGTCTCGTCCTCTTCTTCCGCGGAGCGTCGACGCCCCTTCGCCCCTTCCTCGACGTCCTTCGCCCGTTCAGCACCATCAATGCGTACGGGGCCTTCGCGGTGATGACGAAGACGCGGCCCGAGATCACCCTCGAAGGCAGCCTCGACGGCGTGAACTGGACTGCGTGGGACTTCAAGTACAAGCCGGTCAGGGTGGACGTGCGGCCGGGCTTCATCGCGCCGTACCAGCCGCGGCTCGACTGGCAGATGTGGTTCGCCGCGCTCGGCGATTGTCAGAGCAACCCGTGGCTCGTCGCGACGCAGTGGAAGCTGCTCAAGGGAAGCGCGCCGGTACGCGGACTCTTTGCGACCGAGCCCTTCGGCGGTCAGCCTCCGAAGTTCATTCGCGCGATGGTGTCCGACTACACGTTCGCCGCGTGGTCGCAGGAAGGCGTGTGGTGGGTGGCGGAAAACAGCCGGCCGTATTGCCCGGCGCTGACATTGGATGCAGACGGGCAGCTGTCGGCGCTAAGAGAGAACCCGTGATGAAGCAACCGCGAGATCTCGTCAGTGGCTGGGGCCGCCTGTTCGGCCCGGGCCGGGAAGTGCAACCCGATGATCTGGGCCGTGCGGATCGCGCCACGCTCTTCCGCGGCCTGGGCCGCAGCTACGGCGACTCGTCGCTTCCCCCCGCGAGCCACCCGGTCGTCATCTCCACGGTTCGCGCCGATCGCATCCTCGCGTTCGACGAAGTCACCGGCCGCCTGCGCGCCGAAGCCGGCCTTTCGCTGCTCGAGCTCAACCGCACCTTCATGCACCGCGGCTGGTTCGTGCCCGTCACCCCCGGCACCCAGTTCGTCACCCTGGGCGGCATGGTTGCCGCCGACGTTCACGGCAAGAACCACCACGTCGAAGGCTGCTTCGGGGCCCACGTCTCGCGGCTCAAGATGCGCGTCGCCGACGGCACCGTGCTCGAGTGCGGGCCGGACCTCGAACGCGAGCTCTTCTGCGCGACCGTGGGCGGCATGGGGCTCACCGGGCAGATCCTCGAAGTCGAGTTCGGGATGCGCCGCATTCCGACCGCGTGGATCTGGCAGGAATCCGAGCGCGTCCCCGACGTCACCAGCTACGTCAAGAAGCTCAAAGAAGCGGCCGAGAAGGGCTGGCCGATGTCGATGGGGTGGATCGATTGCCTTTCGCAGGGCGAGTCGATGGGCCGCGGCATCTCGATGATTGGGCGCTGGGCCGAACCGCACGAGGCACCCGCCCGGCCGCCGCGCGAGC
>JAYUXE010000427.1:0-4953 GCA_043753165.1 Archangiaceae bacterium
ACGTGGCGAGGGTCGCCTTCCAGCGACTTCAGGTTCTCGAGGTTTCCCGCGTAGGTGAGCTTGTCGAGGTTGACGATCTTCCAATCGGGTCTCGTCTGGCGAAGGAAGCGCACCAGGTTCGAGCCGATGAAGCCGCAACCCCCCGTAACCAGCAGATTCATGCGGGCGGCTCTAGCCCGAAGGGTCCGGGGACTCAACGCTGGGCGTGCTACGAGACTTTCGGACGATGCGTGACCAGTCGCCACCGAGCCTCAGCGAGATGATCGCCGCCCAATACGCGGCGCTCTTGGCCGCGCGCACGGCGCATGGGCCGGCCAGCCGAACGGTCGCCGCCCAGGAAGCGACGCTGCAGAAGCTGCTGGCCGAGGCACGCGCGGGAGGCACCGCCCATGTCCGCTTCGCCCGCGCGAGAGCGTTGGCCGAGCTGCCCGGTCTCGACGGGCTGCTGCGCCCGTTTCACGCCGAGGCCTTGCGCCCGCAGATCGAGTTCAACCGCGCGCTGGTCGATGTGCTCAAGGCCGTCGTCGGCACGCCTTCGTCGGATCGCGAGTGGGCGAGGCGGCGGCTCTCGGTGCTCGCCGACCCGACTGCGTGGCGGGTGAAGAGCCACCGCAGCGAGCTCAGCGGGCAGCTGGTCGACCTCACGAAGAAGGCGTACCTCAAGGCGCAGGGGCCGGCGCTCGAACGTGTCCTCGCGCAGCAGAAAGAATGGAACGCGCGGGTCATCGACGCGGTCGCCGGGGGTTCCGCTTCGCTGCCAACCATCTCTGACGCCGAGCCGCTGCTGAGAGGGCAGGGCGTCTTCAACCGTCACGTCGCAGAGCTGTTGGCCCAGACACCCGCAGCACCGACGTACGCGCAGTGGGCGAAGGCGCGCGAGAAAGCAGCCCCCGGGACGCAGACGTTTTCAATCGTCGTCTCGGGTGAGAACGAAGAGACGCTGGCGTCGATTCGCGCGCAGACGAGCCCGCGGTGGACGATTGCGACGGCCGGCCCGTTCACCACCGACTGGGTCTTGTTCCTCGAGGCAGGATGCCGTCTCGCTGCGCATGCGTTGGATGCGGTCGAGCAGTTCGCCACACCCGAAATGTTGGCGGTGTACGCGGACGAAGATCGTCTCGACGGCAACGGCGTTCGCAGTGAGCCGTGGTTCAAGCCGGACTTCTCGCCCGAGCTGCTCATGTCGTGTGATCTGTTCGCGCGCGCGCTGTTCGTCAGGGCGAAGCACGTTGGATCGGATCCGGCGTCGCTGCAGCCGGGCCATTTGCCCGAAGTGCTGGTCAGCGCTCCGCCTCGGCCGGGTCCGCGGGCGGATGACTTCGTTTCCGAAGAAGGCCTCAGGGCGCTGCAACGCAAGTTCCCGTCAGCGACGCGAACGAACCGCGGCTACCGCGTGAAGCACCCAATCGCCGGCAGCCCGCTGGTCTCGATCATCGTCCCGTTCAAAGACAAGCCGCACCTGCTGAACACGCTGGTGCATTCGCTGCGCACGTCGACCGCGTACTCGAACTGGGAGCTCATTCTCGTCTCGAACAACAGCGTCGAGCCCGAGACGCACGCGCTGCTCGGCACGCTGAAAGGTCCACAGTTCAAGCACGTCACGTGGAACCACCCGTTCCACTACCCAAAGCTCAACAACGTGGGCGCCCGTGAAGCGTCCGGTGAGTTGCTGCTGTTCCTCAACAACGACATCGAGGCGTTCGAACCCGGCTGGCTCGACGAGCTCGTCTCTCAAGCGCAGCGCCGGGACGTGGGAGCAGTCGGCGCCCGTCTTCTCTTTCCCGACCGCACCATCCAACACGCCGGAGTCGTCATCGGCATGGGCGGCTTCGCGGGCCACGTCTTCGCCGGGCTCCCCGATGACACGACCTGGACGCCCTTCGGCCACGCGGGTTGGGGCCGCGACTGTCTGGCGGTGACGTCGGCGTGCGTGATGCTGCGTCGCGAAACCTTTGACGCGATGAACGGTTTCGACGAACACTTCGTGGTCTGCGGCAGCGACGTCGACCTCTGCCTTCGCATTCGCGCCGCGGGCCAGCGCGTCATCTACACGCCGCACGCTGCGCTGATTCACCACGAGTCGGCGAGCCGGCGAAACGACGCGATTCCTGCCGCCGACTTCTGGGAGTCGTTGCGCGCGTACCAGCCGTACCTCGCAGCAGGAGACCCGTTCTTCAGCCCGCGCCTTTCGCTGCAGACGACCGTCCCTCGCATTCGTCCCGCCGACGAGGCGCCGGCGATCGACGTGGCAATGCGGCAGCTGACATCGACTGATCTCCTCGCGGATTCACGCGTCGCGCAGGTGCGGCGGGCGCAGGCAAAGGCGCGGACACTCGAGCCAGGTGTGGTGCCGAAGCGCGTGCCGCTGACGTCGCCGCCCAAACGCATCACGTGGTTTCTGCCGTACTTCGATCATCCGTTTGGGGGGATTCACACCTTGCTGCGGTTTGCCGACGCGTGGCAGAGCAGGCACGGGGTCGAGAATCAGCTGGTCATCTACGACAACCCGCATGTGACGGCGAGAGAGCTGGAGGCGCGGGTCGCTCCGATTTTCGCGAAGGCGCCGGGGACGTTTACGGTGCTGAAGTCACCGGACGATGTGGCGCAACTGCCGGCCGCAGACGTGGGAATCGCGACGCAGTGGGACAGCGCGTATCTGCTCCATCGTCACCCCGGCGTTGGCCACCGCGCGTACTTCGTGCAGGACTACGAGCCGCAGTTTTATGCAGCCGGCACGCTGAGTGCGATGGCCGCCAACACGTACGACCTGAACCTGTTCGGGCTCTTCAACACGCGCGGCCTGCACGACTACGTGAAGGCGAACCACCCGATGACGGGGGCGTGGTTCGAGCCCGCCGTCGACCATTCGGTGTTCCACGCGCGTGGGCGGCGCGAGGGACAAAAGCCGGTGCGGGTCTTCTTCTATGGCCGCCCGTCGATCGATCGAAACGCGTTCGAGCTGGGCCTCGAGTCGCTGCGGCGTTTGAAAGATCGGCTAAAGGACGCGGTCGAGATCGTCAGCGCGGGCGAGGCGTGGAATCCGCAGACGTTCGATGCCGAGGGAGTGATCGAGAACCTGGGGGTGCTGCCGTTCGCCGAGACCGCGAACCTGTACCGCAGCGTCGACATCGGCCTCGTCTTCATGTTCACGCGGCATCCGTCGTATCTGCCGTTGGAGCTGATGGCTTGCGGCACTGTCGTCGTCACCAACCACAACCCGGCAAACGAGTGGCTCTTCGCGCACGAAGGCAACGCGCTGCTGGCTCGCCCGACGGCGGCGAGTGTGGCCGAGCAGCTCATCTCTGCCGCCACCAACCCCGCGCTGCGCGAGAAATTGTCGAACGCCGGCCAACAGCGAATGGCCGCGACGAAGTGGGAAGAGCAGACGGAAAAAATGTGGAACGCGCTGACGCGGTGGACGCGCGGTGGCTGATTGGGTCGCCCTGGCGGAAGCGAACGCGGATCTCGGCGTTTCGCCATCGCACCGCGGAGTGATCACGGCGGCGAAGCGGGTGTTCGTTGCGCTGGTCATGAAGCCGCAGCGCGACTTCAACCGCGCGCTGGCCGCGTGGCTGCGCTCGGGTAGACGTCCGGTCGCGACGCCAACCGGATGGCAACGCGAATGGAATCAAGAGGTGCTCGCGTTGCTCGACGCGCCGACGCATGCGTCGCTGGGCCGGGCGCTTGCGTTGGGAAAGAGGGCGCATTTCCGGAAACAGCAGGCGTTCAACGAAGCGATGGTTCGTGCGATCGGCGCGCGGCACGGCCTCTTGCGAGAGCCCGACCTGGGTGCAATGTCGGATCCTCCGCCCATTGCATCGCCCGCAGATGGCCCGTTGGTCAGCGTGTTGACGCCGGTGTTCCGCACGCCCGAACCGGTGCTGCGCGAGTGTCTCGACTCGGTGCTCTTGCAGACGTACGCGCGGTGGGAGCTCTGTCTCGTCGACGATGGTTCCCTTCAACCGTCGCTTACGGCGTTGCTCGAGTCGTACGCGCGGAAGGATTCCCGCATCCGGGTCGAGACGCGCACGCAAAACGAAGGCATCGCGCGGGCGACGAACCGGGCGCTGTCGATGGCGAAAGGCGAGCTCGTCGCGTTCCTGGATCACGATGACGTGCTCGACCCGCACGCGCTCGCGTACGCGGTGACCGAGTTTCGCGATCAGCCGCAAACGGACTTTCTGTATTCCGACGAGGACAAGCTTGACGCAGCGGGCAACCGATCGCTGCCGTTCTACAAGCCCGATTGGTCGTACGAGCTGCTGCGGTCGTGCAACTACGCGTGTCACTTCTTGGTCGCGCGCCGCGGCCTGGTCGACGGCCTCCGCGACGGCTTCGATGGGGCCCAGGACTACGACCTGATCTTACGAATGTCCGAACGCGCACGCCGTGTCGGCCATGTTCCGCACCTGCTCTACCACTGGCGTTCTGGCCCGCAGTCGACGGCGCTCGACGTCGCGAACAAGCCGATGGCGACGTCGGCCGGCGTCCGCGCGCTGCAGGAACACCTTCAGCGAACCAGGCAGGGCGGCGAAGTGATGTCGCCCGTGCCGACCAACTACCGCGTGCGCTGTGAATCGGCCTCGATCGCGATCGTGACGGCTGAGACATGGCCAGCGACGACAGCGAAGGTCTGCGTGTTCCTGGGACCTGGCGTCATCGCCCCCGACGCTGACTCGATGACCGAACTCGCCGGCCAGACGATGCGGCCTGATGTCGGCGTCGTCGTCCCGAAGGTGCTCTATGCCGATGGGACGATCTGCTTCCCGCCCCAGTTCGAGAATCTCGAAGACACCGCGCAGTGGACGTGCCGAGGGCTTGTCGACTGGACCCGCGACCTTGATGCCTCGCCTCCCCACTGCTTCGCCATTCGCACCGAGTTGCTGCGCGAGCACGGCGGCGTCCCCAGGACAGGCGTGATTTTCACGCCGTACGCCTCGGTCATCGTCACAT
>JAYUXE010000428.1:0-2012 GCA_043753165.1 Archangiaceae bacterium
CAGCGCGCGCGGATGTGCCGAACGACGACTGCGTCCGCGCGCGGCCGTCGGCCGGGAACATCGCGTTCGGCGCGCTCGAACACTCGCTGGGCAGCTGCGCGACCACGTTCAGCACAGACGGCGGAGCAGGGGCGGGCGGAGGAGTGGGGGCGGTCAGACGACGGGCGGTTGCGGCTGCAGTGGCGGTGGGCCGCTGACGCTGGTCGCGTGCGGACTGCTGGCGCTGATGCGCCGTCGAGGTGTGAGCGCTCAGCGTCGGTGAGCGACGCGCCGGGGTGCACAGCCACGAGGCGGACGCTCTGACCGTCGGCTTTCGGTGGTGACAGCGTCCAGCTCTGCATTCGTTCAATGCCCGCACGCACAGAACGCCGAAGAACCCGAGGTGCACCGCGCCGGCAAGAGGGTCGGTGGTCCCGAACATCGAAAGCCTGAGGGCACCGAGACGAGCGCGACGGTCGCCTCCCGCGATCGCCGAGCATCGGTACGCCGCAGGCCGGCGGCGAAACGCAGAGCCACGAGACCGGACGACGACGCCGACGCCGACGCCGACGCCGAAGTGATTGTTGCGCCGGGCGCCCGGCCGGGCGTTACATGGGCCCCATGCGAAAGCTCATCGTGGTGATTGCCGGTGCGTTGCTCGCGACGGCGGCGCTGGCGCAGGAAGATGCGGGCCGGCAGTTCGGGCAGGTGGTGGGAGTGCCGTCGATCTGGCCGAGCCCGTCGGACGCGGGAACCCGGCCCGACGCAGGCTCGCTGTCGATTCAGTGGTGAAGCGCTAGCGAAGGCCCAGGGCGTCGCCGAGCACGCGCCCAATCGGAGCCACCATGCGTTCGACCTTCGGTTCGGAAATCGGCGACTCGCCGAACGGGACGAAGGGGTCGGCGAGAAGCCCACGATTCAGCTCGACGCACAGCACCTGGTCCGCGTGCTGCTGGGCGTAGTGGAGCCCCATCGTGAACGGGTGCAGGTGGTAGGTGGCGTTCTCTTCCGCGATGATCCCCGCTTCGAGGTACGCCGCGCGCAACGCGGAACACAGGTGCGGCGCCGACTTGAAGCTGCCGTCGGGCGTCGCGCTGATCAGATCGATGGCCGGCCGTTCGGGCCACGTCGCGTAGACCTCGGGTACGTACGCCGCGTGCAGCGCGTCGACGATGCTGGCGTCGGTCTTCTCGATGCTCACCGACTTGGGAGCGAACGAGTGCAGCTGCAACGCGAGTCCGTTCGCCTTGCCACAGATGGCCGCGTAGGCCGCTCCGACGACTGCGTGGTAGACGCTGTGCATCACGATCAGCATCGCCGAATCGCCCGCGTCGCTGATGTAGCCAGGCACGGCCGGCGTCATCCCTTCGACCAACTTCCCGCCGGTCGGCTTCGTGATGACGCGGTTCGTATCGATGAACGTGCGCGGAATCAGGCACCGCGCGACCACGACGCCGAACCCCCGCGCGCTCAACGACTGGCCGAGCCACTGCGCACCTTCGGGCGCGCCGATGTCGGTGTTCACATAGAAGAAATGGTCGAGCTGCGGCGGCAGCGGGCTCTTCAACTTCCGGGCGAGCAGGTCGTAGTCGAAAGTACGGGTCGCTCCGTGGGGCACTTCGATCAGCAGCCAGCCGCGCGGGGTCGAGGCGGGCCGGTGCACCGCGATGTCGCAGACCCCGTCGACCGAGCTGAAGCTGCTGGCGAGGTCGAGCATCAGGCGTACTCGATGTGAATCGTCTCGATGATCGTCTTCACCGCCGCCTTCACCACTTCGGTGTCGGGGTGGCGAACGATGACGTAGCCATCGCCCTCGTAGTGGTCAGACTTCGGCTGCCCGACCTTCGGCAGCTTCGACCTCACCGCCAGCTCGCCCACGCGCGCGTTCGCTTCCTTCACACCGTTGACGCGCCGCACGCGCCCGCTTCCGATGCCACGCAGGTACGCACAACCCACCGCGTATTTGCGTTCGAACGGACCGTCGAAGGCGTTGTCGGCCACCGCGCGCGCCCACGCTTTGTACATGTCGGCGT
>JAYUXE010000429.1:0-4949 GCA_043753165.1 Archangiaceae bacterium
CAGCCACGCGGATCCGAAACGCCGGCGAGCTTCAGCTGTTCCCACGCCGCCGCTTCTTCGATGAGTGGAGCGACGCCTTCCCGCTTGAGCACTGCATGCGCACGGGCAGTGAAGACGGTGACGTATTGGTCCACCGCGGGCCGCTTGCTGCTGGCGAGAACGGCGACGGGCCGGGGCGACGACTGCGCGAGCAGCGCTGCCGCAATCAGGAAGAACACGCGCGCGACACTACTGCTTCAGCTGCGCCTGAAGATCATCGAACTGCGCCGCGACCGCCTTCTTCTGCTCGGGCGTCTTTGCGATCAGCAGGTCTTTTTCCGCCGCCTCCAGCAGGCGATGAAGGATCCGGTCTCTCTCGCCAATCTGCTTGTCATGCTCTTCCAGCTGCAGCTTCAGCTTTGCCAGCCGCGCGGGAAGCGCGTCTTTTCGTGGCTTCATCACGACAGGGACGCCGGCATCGACCACCGCGGGCGGCGGCGGGGGGGCTTCGGCGAGCTGCGCCTCGACTTCCGGTGGCGGTGTCGGGGGCGGAGGAGGCCGTTCGGGCTCGATCTTGCTCGGGATGATTGGGGCCGGCGCCACCGGCTCCGCGTGCGGCCAGAACGCGAACGCCAGGGCAGAGACGAGCATCAGCGCACCGGCGATCGCCGCGGGCACGACGGGATTTTTCGGCGGCTTGACGAGCACCGTCGCCGGCGACGACGCGGTGATCGGCACCCCACGAGTCGGTTGAAGGCTTCGATCGCTGGGGGCGGGCAACGACCCGGCCTCACCGATTTCGCGCAACACCGCATGAAGCTCTTCGCGCGCGAGGTGCGCGTTCTGCGGCCGCTTTGCCGGATTCTTCTTGACGAGGTGCAGCAGAAACTTGTCGACCGCCTCGGGAATGGACGGCACCACCTTCGACGGCGGCACGGGCGCGCGTTCGACGTGCGCGAACATGATTTCGAGCGTGCTCTCGGCCACGAAGATGCGCTGCCCGGTGAGCAGCTCGTACAGCACGCAGCCCAACGCGTAGAGGTCCGTCAACCCGCTGATCGCCTGCCCGCGTGCCTGCTCGGGCGCCATGTAGTCGGGCGTACCGACGACCGCGTTCACGTTGGTCTGCGGCGTGTTCTGCCCCCGCGCGGCGCCGAGCTTCGCGATGCCGAAGTCGAGCAGCTTCACGTACGGCGTGCCGCGGCCCGAATCGACGAGGAAGAGGTTCGAGGGCTTGATGTCGCGGTGAATCACTCCGGCGTGGTGGGCGGCGTCGAGCGCGTCGAGCACCTCGTCAATCCACCGAAGCGCCTCACCCGGCGATACCGGGGCCCGCTGCCGAATCACTTCGTCGAACGGCGAGCCCTCGAGCAGCTCCATCACGAAGTACTGCGCGCCACCGGGCACGCGGCCGAAGCCGAAGATGTCGACGATGCCGCGGTGGCGAATCGCGTTCACTGCGCGCGCTTCATCGAGAAAACGGTCGACCGCCTCAGCCTGCTTCGAGGCTTCCTCGGTGAGCACCTTCACCGCGACCTTCTTGCCGATGACGGGGTGCCGGCCTGCGTACACGACGCCCATGCCGCCGACGCCGATGCGGCGCAGCACCTCGTATTCGCCCAGCGTCGTTCCAGACAGATCGATGGGAGGGAGCTCTGCCAAAGCGGGAAGACAATACCGAACGCGCGCTAACATGCAGGAAATGGCTTTGCCCGACGCGCGCGCCTTCGAAGGAACCTGGAAGCTGATCCCCGACCGTTGCGCGTACGAGCACACGACGCCGCCGCGCGAAGGGCTCTACAAAATCGCGGCAACGCCCGAAGGCCTCGCGTTCACCATCGACTGGGTCGACGCCGACGGCGAGAAGCTGCACACCGAGTTCCGTTTGACGTGGGAGGGCGACGAACCCGCGTCGCTCGAGCTCGTCGACGCACGCACGCTGAACACCGCGATCGAACGCGACGAGAAGGTCATCGCCCACGCCTCGCGCATGCTCTCGGACGACGGCAACGAGATGGAAATCCAACAGCACGCAGTGACGCCGGAAGGAAAACCCTTCGTGAATCGGGCCTTTTACGAACGCGTGTGATCCAAGGGCGGATGCCCTCAAAAGAGACGATGTGGTGGCGCATGGCTGCACCTTGTGCACTGCAGTGGGCACCACAAACCGAGTAAACACCTGAGATTACAAGCGCTTTCGACCCGAAAAAGTGGAGTCAGAATTGCTTTTGGCGGTGCTGTGAAACGCTCTCTCTGCGGTCTGGTTCTCGGTCTCAGCCTCTTCAGCGCCTGCGAAGGCCGCATCGACACCGACCCGGCAGGCACGGGCGGGAACATCGGAGGCACGGGCACTGGGGGCAGCATCGGCTCGACGGGTGTCGGCGGCGGCAACGTGTCGGGCACGGGCGGCGGCAACGGCGGCGGAGGAATGGTTCCCGTCGTCCTCCCCGAGTTCGTGCCTGCGAAGCTCCAGATGCGCCTGCTGCTGTCGAACGAATACCGGCACTCGATTCGCGACATCTTCGGTGCGCCGGCGGCCGCCGCCGTGACGCCTCCGCCGGACGCGGCCATCAACGGCCTCACCGCCATCGGCGCTTCACAGCTGTCGGTGTCGACGGCCACGCAGACCATCTACGAAAAGAACGCGTACCTCGCGGTGCAGGCCGCGCTCGCCAACGCGACCCAGCGCGCGAAGCTCATCCCCTGCATGCCGGCGATGGCGCGCGACACGGCGTGCTTCACCACGGTGCTGAACAAGGTCGGGCAGCAGGTGTTCCGCCGCCCGCTGACTGCGGCCGAACGCACCGCGTGGCTCAAGGTCGCGGACGATGCGGCCGTGGCGTACGGCACGTTCAACGGCGGCGCCGAGTTCATGCTCGCCGGCCTGCTGCTGTCGCCGAACTTTCTCTACCGTGCCGAATCGGGAGTGCCGAATGCCGCGCGTCCGGGCGAGCTCAAGCTCACGGGCTACGAGATGGCGACGCGGCTTTCGTACTTCATCAGTGGCACGACGCCTTCCGACGGGCTGCTGGCCGCGGCGGCGTCGGGCGCTCTGGACACGCCGGAAGGGCTCAAGGTCGAAGCGCGCAAGGGGTTGATGGTCGCCGGCGCGTCGGCCGCGACCACGGACTTCTTCAGCGAGTTCCTGTCGCACGAAGGCCTGCCGTCGCTGGCGAAGGACCCCATCAGCTACCCCGCGTACAAGCCGGTGATGGCGGCGTCGATGGCCGAAGAGACGAAGCTCTTCCTCGAAGAAGTGCTGTTCGTGAAGAACCTCGACACGCGGACGCTGTTCGACGCGGACTACACGTACGTCGACGCGAACCTCGCTCCGCTGTACGGGATGACGGCCCCGGGCTCGGGGTTTGCGCGCGTGACGCTGCCGTCGAACCAGCCGCGGGCAGGCATCCTCACCCAGACCGCTTTCCTCGCGCTGATGGCGCACCCGGCGTCGACCTCGCCGACCTACCGCGGCAAGTTCGTTCGTGAACGCCTCTTGTGCGAGACCGTCGCCGCGCCGCCCATCAACGTCAGCACCACGATTCCGGCCGACAACCCGACGATGCCGCGCACGCTGCGCCAGAAGCTCTCGGCGCACATGACGAACAACGGCTGCCGCAACTGCCACGCCGCGATGGACCCGATTGGTTTCGGCTTCGAGCACTTCGATTCCATCGGCTCGTACCGCACGCTCGAGCTGGGCATGCCCATCGACGCGTCGGGTGACCTCGACAATGCGAAGTTCACCGATGCGAAAGGCTTGAGCCAGATTTTGAAGAACGACCCCCGCGTGATGGCGTGCCTCACCCGCACGTTGTTCCGCCACGCTGCAGGCCATGTCGATTTGCCCACCGAAGGACGGCCGTTGAAAGCACTCACCGAAACGTTCGTGTCGTCTGGCTACAAGTACCAGGACCTGCTGGTCGAGCTCGTCGCGTCCGACGCGTTCCGCCTCGCGCGCGCTGCGGACGGGGTGACGCCATGAAGCTCGCCCGTCGCACGTTGCTCAAGGGGTTCGGCGCGTCGCTGGCGTTGCCCGCGATGGAAGCGATGATGAACTCGCACGGCACTGCGTTCGCGCAGGGCATGGCGTTTCCGAAACGCTACGTCGCGTGGTTCTTCGGAAACGGCGTGCTGCAGAATCAATGGACGCCAACGGCGACGGGCCCGAACTGGGCGCTGACGCCGCTGCTGCAGCCGTTCGTCGATGCGGGCCGCGGGGTGGACGTGAAGAGCTACGTCAGCGTGGTCTCCGGCCACAACATCAAGACGCCCAACCTGCGCGGCCACCACAACGGGGTGTGCGCGATGATGTCGGGCGCTCCGTTCATTCCGCTGGACCCGAACGGTGCGGGCTACTCGTCGAAGTTCTCGGTGAAGAGCGTCGACCAGGTGATTGCCGACGCCATTGGTGGGCCGACGCAAATCAAGTCGCTGCAGATTGCGGTGTCGAAGCGGTACACGACGGGTGAAGGGCCGACGCTGCAGTACCTGTCTCACCGCGGGCCGGATCAGCCGATGTTGCAGGTGACGAACCCGGCGACCATCTTCAACACGCTCTTCTCGAGCTTCACGCCGAAGGACCCGACGGATCCGCGCGACCGCATGCGCGCGAACGTGCTCGACGCGGTGAAGGGCGACACGGACCGCTTGAAGCCGAAGCTGGGCACCGCGGACAAGGCGCGCCTCGACGCGCACCTCACCGCGATTTCGGAAGTTCGGACGCGGATTCTTGCGCTGCCGCCGGTGGTGACGTCGGCGTGCGTGAAGCCGGGCGCTCCGACGCAGACGAACAACGACCAGGGCGGCGTCGAGCCGTACGAGGCCGTCAGCAAGGTGATGAGCGACCTGCTCGCCCTCGCCTTCGCGTGCGACCTCACGCGCGTCGCGACGTACCAGTTCTCGGGCTCGGTCGGAGGCCAGTGCTTCAAGTCGCTGTCGCCAAACACGCCGCGCGACACCGAGCACTC